>NZ_JAXOFX010000016.1:0-114458 GCF_034427655.1 Robertmurraya mangrovi | reverse complement strand
CTAAAGGCTCATAGCTTAACTTAGTAAAGAAGCCGAATATAGCTTCTCTTATTAAAGATGCCTAAAAACAACCTATATACCAATGTTGAGTGGGGGCCTTGACAGTTTCGTTCATATCAGGAGGCTCGACTTCCTCCCGAGGAAGAATTCGCACTTTGAAAAAATCGGCTTTTGGATTTTATTATTAATTCTTCCCTGCGGAAAGCAAGTGCCTGGAGCGGAGAGGAACGGACAGAATAATATGCAGACACCAATCTTTTAAAAACAGTTTAATAAAAAAGCTTTAAATTTGCATATCCTAAATGTTCTTTTTAGTATATTGATAAGAGAATTAATAAAAAATATTTTGCGAGGTAATCATTTGTGAATATAAAAACCGCTTTGATCACGGGAGGAGCAACCGGTATAGGGAAACGTACGGCTGTTGGGCTCGCGGAAAAGGGCATTAACTTAGTCATTAATTACCGAAGCAGTGAGAAGGAAGCATTAGAGCTAGTTGGATTTTTAAATACTCAATATGGTACGGAAAATCAAATTGTTCAAGGCGATATCGCAAAACAAGAGGATTGCGTAAAAATTGTAGATATTGCTGTAACCAAATTTTCTTCTATTGATATATTAATTCATAACGCAGGTCCTTACATACATGAAAGAAAAAAAATGGTCGACTATACCTTTGACGAGTGGAACTACCTTATTAATGGCAATTTAAATGCTGTTTTTTATCTTACCAAGCTCTTAATTCCAAAAATGAGGGAGAAAAAATGGGGACGAATCATTACTTTAGGATTTGATCGGGTTGAGTCAACACCTGGATGGGTAAATCGCTCAGCCTTTGCTGCTGCTAAAACGGGGTTAGCTTCATTAACCAAAACGATTGCGTTAGAGGAAGCAAAGAATGGAATCACGGCTAATATGGTTTGTCCTGGAGATATTGTTGGCGAATGGAAAGAAAAAATGATTAGCGATACAAGAGATATTTTTGATGAACAATCACCCATAGGAAGACCAGGGACTGGAGAGGACATTTCAAGGGTGATTGAATTTTTAATTGATGAAAATTCAAGCTTTCTTACTGGAAGTGTTATTCCCGTAACAGGTAGTAAAGATGTTCTAGGGAAAATATATCAATAAAAGTGACAAAAAAGTCTGGCATATTACATGTCGGACTTTTTTTATAGTTGGATAATACCTGTATTTTTATAGTGTTAATTAACCAGCGTATCTTATAAATTAAGTAAAAGAACCTAAAAAACTCTATGAATATGGGATAATTAGTGTATTATAAAAATAGATTCTATACTCTAAAAGTAGAGTATGACACTTTCAAATTCTAGTCTATAGAGTTCACTTAAAATATCACACGTTCGGGTGGAATATGAAAATTTATCAGCAGTTTATTAGAAGGTTAGTGATTAATTATCTATTTGGTTCCCTACTAGCTGTATTCGGTATTGGGGGAACATTAATTTTTGTAACAATTGATTTAATTCATAATGAACAAAACATAGTTTTACTTTTAATGTTTAGTTCAGTTCTTTGTATGTTTTTTTGTGAAGGGTTAATATTTTTAAAACACTTAAAGCCTATTAAAGCAGTTTTTAAAGTGGAAACTCCATCACGGATAGTGGTAGAACAATCTATTCAGGCATTGTTAAAGTTTCCTCTCTCAACTGTTAAAAGAATCATGATTCCTCATTACTTAGGACTAACCGTACCTGCATCGATTGGTGCATACGTCCTTGTACATTTTGAATTGTTACATTTACCAAAGATGTATATCGTGTACGCGATTGTTGCAGCTTTTTTTATTGCTGTTTTACACGCATTAATCGAATTTTATTTAACACTCCAAGCAATAAAGCCTTTATTAATACATATTAAGTCAAGCTATCTTCAAAAAAACGAAGCTATTTTTAATGAAAATGAATTAATTCTTCCTATCAATCGTAAGTTCCAAGTGACCGTATTATTAATGGGGATATTACCAATTTTAGTGTTCTTGCTAGCAGCTCAGATTAAATTGTCCGATTTAACAGGAATGGATATGAACCTATACTGGAATTGGGCGGGGAGTATCCTCATTTTCACTGTTGTGTATGCATTCTTAGTGTCAAAATTTTTAACAAGAGATATCGAACAACCAATTAGAGAATTACAACACTTTATGAACAATGTTTATAATGAAAACTATGATTTTGTAAAGGTTAATGTCTATACAGATGAATTTTCACAAGTGTTCACTGGATTTAACCACATGACCAAGACCATTCACTCTAGGGAAGAAACGAATAAGCAATTATTAGAAAGCTTTATGGCTACGTTATCTATCACATTAGATGCACGAGATCCGTATACGTCTGGTCACTCTATGCGTGTAGCTTCTTATTCATACGAGATTGGTAGGGAATTGAATTTATCAAAAGAGGACCTAGAATTGCTTTATCAAACGGCACTCCTCCATGATATTGGGAAAATTGGTGTTCCTGATTCGGTCCTATTAAAGGATGGTAAATTAACTGATGATGAATTTAGCTATATTAAAGCCCATCCAGTTATTGGTGAAAACATACTTAAACAAGTACAACCAGCAAGTAAAATCGCGGGGTTACTTCCGGGTGTACGACACCATCATGAAAGAATAGACGGAAGAGGATATCCTGACGGTTTAACAGGGACTGATATTCCTTACTTTGGTCGAATTATTGCCGTAGCAGATGGCTTTGACGCCATGACGTCCGACCGCCCATACCGCAAAGGCATGTCAATTGAAAAAGCAATTGAAATTCTTAAAAGTGGTAAGGGTACACAATGGGATGAAACCATTGTTGATGTGTTCATTACAATCATTAATAGCAAACAAATAAAGGGGCCATTTGAAAAAGCTGTAGGTTAATAGAAAGAGTGAGATGGGCCTTAATGTTTTAACATAGTAGGTTACCTCTAATTGTTTCCGGTTACTAGTTGATTGGAGCAAAGCGACTGAGGAGGCTCAAGACACACCCCGTGGAAAGCGTTCTCCCGTAGAGGAAATCAACGGTTATCTAAAATATGACAGTAGGAAAGTTAATAAAGCTTTTTTCTTTTTTTGAAACCTTTCTTCTCTTAGGAAGGTTTTTTAGCTTTTTTATAGAATGGCTTATCAAAAAACCCTGTAGAATAACCATTTATACAATTAGGAGGTTTTTTAATTGAGTACTGAAACTTTACTAAATCCATTCCAGAAAAAAATAAACCAACTAAAAGTAAATTTTAAAATAGACAAAGGTTTTTCCGGCGAGGAAAAATACTGCTTATCAGATCAAGAAGGGAATCAATATTTATTGAGAGTGTGTGATATAGAAAGGCTTGAATCTGCAAAAAATCATTTTCAATTACTACAATCTGTTGAGGCATTAAACATTCCAATGACAAGGCCAATTGGATTGGAGTTGATTGAAAAGGAACAGAAAGTAGCTATGCTTCTTACATACGTAGAAGGTGTAGACGGGGAAGAAAGCTTATCGTCCCATACTGAGGAAGAACAGTATAGAATTGGTTTATCAGCGGGGGAAGTTTTACGGAAGCTGCATACCATCCCTGCTCCGAGTAATCTAGAACTATGGGATGTTTTGAAGTCAAATAAACATGCAAGGTATGAGAAGACATTTTTAACTTTAGAAGGATATTCTGAATACAAATACATTGTTGAGTACATAAGGGAAAATGAACATAAGTTGGAAGGAAGACCAAATATGCTTTTACATGATGACTTTCATCCATCAAACTTAATCATTCATAATAAAGAATTTGCAGGTGTAATAGATTTTAATCGATTTGAATGGGGCGACCCTTATCATGATCTTCATAAAGTGGCTTTATTTACGAGAAATATATCGGTTCCGTTTGCAAGAGGACAAATTCATGGGTATTTTCAAGGTAATCCTGATGAAGAATTTTGGGAACGGTATACACTCTATGCGGCGATGGCCATCATTTCAGCAATCGTGTGGACACAACAATTTTACCCAGAGCAAATGGAAGGAATGATTACAAGATGTGAGCAAATCATAAAAGATCACCACAACTTCCAATCATCCATTCCTAGCTGGTATAGACAATATAATTAGAGGATACTGGACTTTGGAATTTAGACATAAAAAGATGAGAGTCAATCCAATAAAGGATTGACCTCTCATCTTAACCTAAATTCCCTTTAACAACAGAGTACTTCTTCCTCTGAATATAAATCAATCGGCTTGATAAGCCAATTGCTCCAGCAGCCAAACCTACTATTAAACCAATCCAATAACCAAAGGCTCCTAAATCAGTGGAATTCGCTAAATAGTAGCCAAAAGGTAGACCAATAACCCAATAAGAAATCAGCGATAAAATAAATGTCGCATTCACATCTTTATACCCTCTTAGTGCCCCTTGAATTGGTGCAGCAATAGCATCCGAGAGCTGGAAGAATAAAGCGTAAATTAAGAAATGAGCAGTTAGTTTTAACACATTTGCATCACTAGTGTAAATACCAGCAATAGGTTCCCTGTATAAATAAAGAACAATGCCACAAAGAACGGCTAAAGTAACACCCATTGCAACCCCAATCCAACTATACTCCTTGGCATCTTTATACCTTTTAGCACCTACTTCAAATCCAACAACAATGGTTAAGGCCATTGAAATGCTTAATGGGATCATATATAGAAAAGATGCAAAGTTTAAGGCGGCTTGGTGAGAGGCAATGGTCGCCGTGTCAAAGTTACTCATGAGTAACGTAACGGCAGAAAAGATACTAGTTTCAAAGAAAATGGATAATCCAATCGGTACACCAATGAGTAAGATTTCTTTCCATTTTCTTAGAGATATGCCGTACAACTTGTTGAAGACTTGAAATTCAGAAAAGGGCTTTTGTTTCATAATGATGAAGATGGAGATTATTGTAACTAACCAGTAGGTAATTGCAGAGGCATAACCTGCTCCGACCCCTCCAAGTTCAGGAAAGCCAAATTTTCCGTAAATTAATACATAATTAAAAGAAATATTGATTGGTAGTGTTAATAAGGTAATAAGCATGGTTACTCTTGTTTTTCCTAAAGCATCAATAAAGGAACGGAGTACATTATAAACAAATAACGGAATCATTCCAAAGCTTAACGCCACTAAATAATCATGGGCTGTTTCATAAACTTCTCGTTCTAAATTCATCCCTTTAAGGATCGGATTTAATGAAAAGGCACCTACAATCATAACTATAATGGCCATGATCAAAGCCAAATAAGAACCCTGGATCACATTGTAGGCAACTTCATGATCCTTTTTCCCGCCAACTAACTGAGCAACAATGGGAGTTATCGCAAGTAAAATCCCGCTAAGGCCTGTAAAAACAGGTATCCAGAGGGAAGAGCCAATTGCAACACCGGCAAGTGCTTCTGGACTGTAATGTCCTGACATGGTCGTGTCAAAGAAATTCATTGAAAACATCCCGAGTTGAGTGACTAATACAGGAATAAGTATAACTAGGAGTTGATTAATTTTTTGCTTTTTATTATAAGTTTGATTCATTCTTTGGCCCTCTTTTTCTCTTTTCGAATACCGAAAGAATTATATCATATTTTAAGGTAAAAGAATGGAACCATTTTACTTATTTTCAGTTTCAGGTCTAGATGTTTTATTATGAGGAAAGTGCTTCAAATCTTTTCTCATTTTCAATGACAACTTGATCTGATTGAAGGACTAAAGTTCTTGTTGGAAACGCAATATCAACCTTAAGCTCTTCAAGAATGGCCATGATTTTAAAATTAATATCTTCTTTTATGTTTAAATAATCTGCGAAATTAATAACATTAGTAAAGAAATACATGTAAATATCCAGACTAGAATCATTAAAACGGTCAAATTTTACTATAATCGTATCATTATGAACCTCTTCATGTTCGATTAGCATTTGCTCAATTTCATAAACAACTTTTTCTAGCTTTTGTTTGGTTGTAGAGTAGGTTACACCAAGGTGAAAGGTGATTTGTCTTTTTCCCATCTTGGACCAGTTAACAATCGGCTCGTTTGCAAGGGTTGAATTTGGAACTGTCACTAATGCTTGAGCAAATGTACGAATCTTCGTACTCCTAAACGTAATATCTTCTACAATCCCTTCAACACTAGGCGTCTTGATCCAATCTCCAATCGTAAAAGGCTTTTCTGTCACAATGACAACCCCACCAAATAAATTACTAATCGTTTCCTTTGCTGCTAAAGCAAAAGCTAAGCCACCTAGGCCTAGACCAGCTATGAAGCCATTCACATTGAATCCCCATTCTTCTGCTATCATACATATGGCCATTGTCACAATAATGGTCTTTAAAAGCTTTGTAATAAAAGGAATCACAATCTTGTCCACATTAAAATCAAGCCTCTCCATTAATCGAGGAAATAACACATCGGTAACAGTACTGAAATTAAAGGCTCCCCATGAAATTAAGCCAATAAGTGCTGTTCTAAGGAGACTTTGTTCCATAGAAGTAGTCATTAATGTAAATGGTATAAATTTGATTGTTAAATATAAACCAAATATAACTATAAACCATCTAATGGGTTTCTCGTAAGCGAGTATTAATTTTGTGCCAAAATCTACTTTAAGTTTCTGAGTTAGAGCAAGGATCAGTTTAATAAGCTGGTTGGTGAGCAACTTTCTTAAAAAAATAAAGGTTAGGAATATACTTAATGCCATTCCTAATTGTAAAAGGGTTTCATTATTGAGACTAAAGTTCATACACATCCTCCGCACATCTAAATTAGAAATAAGTGATTTGTCGGGCTAAAATAGTAAATCATCAACATAAGAAGTGGTGCTTCATTCTAATCATATTTATCTAAATACAATATTATTATCTTGAGGTGAGAATTTGAGGACAAAGGAGTATATTTACCGTACATTTCTCGTGTGGTATTTTGTTGGAATTATTCTTGTAGCATTTGATTTATTGCCGGAAAGTTTAGAGTGGGCGAATGCCGTCTTTCTATATTTGGCTGGGATTGTAACGTTTATATACGCTGGAGTTGTTTATGGTTGGAGTTATGCCATTCAATCCTTCCTTATTGTCCTTTTTATTTCCATTGGAGCGGAACACTTAGGGGTAAAGTACGGATTGATTTTTGGGGAGTATTATTATGAAAAGGATTTCGGGATACAAGTATTCGGTGTGCCATTAACCATTGGCTTTGCCTGGTACATGGTCATCATGACCACACATGCAATCTCTAAAAAAATATTAAATCCACTCTATAACTTTTATTTTATTAAGTATATAGGTCTTACATCATTATTAGCCGTTATAATGGACCTAATCATTGACCCAGTAGCGTTTAAAGCAAAAGAATATTGGATATGGAATGGGGATAGCTTTTACTATGATATTCCTTTAAATAATTTTTTTGGGTGGTTTCTCGTTTCTATGATTATTCAAATCGTTTTATTTCCAATCTGGAAAAAGAAAAGCATGAATCTAGAACCTAGATGGGAGAAAAGAATAAGAATCCTTTATTTCTTAATTATTTTTATGTTTGTCCTGACTGCACTTCAAAGTGAACTTTATTTAGCTATGATTGTCGTCTTACTCAGTATCATTCCATTTCTTTTATTACTACAAAAGGGGGATAACATCCGTGATTTATCCAAAGAAGAGTAAGATGTTTGAAAGAGTTTTCTATTATTATCTGAATTATTCTTTTAGAAAGCATTTCTATAAAGTCCATGTAGATGTAAGTAAACTGCACATCCCAGAAGGGCCCGTTCTAGTATTACTAAACCACTCCAATTGGTGGGATGGACTTGTTTCATTTTACTTAAATCAGACCGTATTTAAAAAAGATAGTTATGCCGTAATGAGTAAAAAAGGAATAGAGGACTACCCGTTTTTTAGAAAGATTGGTGCCTTTTCGGTAGATCCCAACTCACCAAAAAGTTTAATGAAGTCCCTTCAGTTCGCGAAAGAATTGTTGGATGATAACAAGTATGTTTGGATGTTTCCACAAGGGAAAGAGGAGCACTTAGAAAAGAGACCTCTCGAGTTTATGAAAGGACCTGCTTACTTAATAGAAAAGTCTAAATCTATATCCATTGTAATGATTGCCTTGTATTACACCTATACTCATCATCAAAAACCGGAAATATTTATTAAGATGGTTAATATGAAACATCGCCCAATGGACCATCTTTCTCGAAAAGAAGTCACTAGTTTATTAGAAAATGAATTAACTAGTTTAGTAGATGTGTTAAAAGAAGATATACTAAATGAACGGACCTATCAATTTCAAGTTATGACGAAGGGTACTAGGACTGTAAATGAGTGGGTTGACCAACTGACAGATAAAAAGAAGGAAGCTTAAAATGAACGTATATATTATTTGCTTATTCTCGTTTTTATTGATTACGATTTTTAATATCCTAACGATGCCAAAACTAAATCGAAAATCAACTTATTTAACAAAAAATGAATTAGTTTCCGTTTTAGTCCCTTTAAGAGATGAAGAAAGAAATGTAATAGGGTTAATTCAATCTTTAAAAGAGTTAACCTATAAGAATGTGGAATTTATATTATTAGATGATCATTCGATGGATCAGACTTATTCCAAGTTAAGAGTTTGTATTAATAACGATAACAGATTTAACATTATAAAAGGCAAAGAACTTCCTGAAGGTTGGGTAGGAAAAGTGTTTGCCTGCCATCAGTTGTCAAAGATGGCAAAAGGAGAATACATGCTATTCTTGGATGCTGACGTTCGAGTGAAGGAAGACACGCTAGAGAAGTCTATTAACCTATTAAAAACTTATCGCTCGGGACTGCTAACAGGATTCGCGCGGTTTCCTACTGATGTATTTTTAGCCAAACTTTTAGTACCGATGCAACATTTCTTAGTTTATTTCCATTTACCAAATATAATAGCTAATCGTACGAAGTTAATCCCTTTTACAGCCGCGCATGGTGGATTTATGTTTTTTGATAAGCGAGTTTATGAAAAAATAGGTGGGCATTCAGCGGTTAAAGCTTCTTTAGTAGAAGATGTTCATTTAGCAAGGGAAGTTAAGCGTATTGGAAAAAAGGTGACCTTAACGAATATAAGCTCGCATGTAACTTGTTTCATGTATTCTTCTAATATAGAAGTATGGAATGGATTTTTAAAGAATACGTTTAGTGGAGTAGGACGTTCTGTTTTCTCCATCGTCTTGATGAGTGTATTTTACTTTATTTTTTATGTACTTCCATTATTTTTAGCAGTTGGAGGTCTTTTTTTCTCTCGTTCATTCTACATCTTGCCCTTAATCCTGATCCTTACGCAAACTTTAATCATTGATCTCTCTTCTAGACAAGGAGTGGGGCGTTTTTTTTATATGCCGCTAGCTGCGGGCGCATTCATTTTCCTAATGTTCAGCTCCATGAGGAGAGGAATGAATAGTAAAGGGTACGAATGGAAAGGAAGGATGTATGAATGAAGAAAGTAGTTATTGTTGGGGCTGGACTTGGAGGGCTATCAGCTGGAATTAAACTTGCTGCATCCGGATTTTCTGTAACCATTGTGGATAAAAACAATCATACCGGTGGGAAGATGATGCCGGTACAGTTAGGAGAATATTCATTCGACTTTGGACCAAACACGATTACCATGCCAGACGTTTTTAAAAGAGTATTTGAGGAAGTTGGGGAAAATCCAGAGGAATATCTACAATTTGAACAAATTACAGATCACACCAAAAACTGGTATATGGATGGGACTTCTTTTTTGCAAACTACTAATATTGAAAAAATGGAAAGTATATTAAGTTCAATAGATCGTTACAGTTTTAAAAATTACCATCGTTACTTATCGGAAACGAAACATCTCTATCAGTTGTCAGAGAAGCATTTTTTCTCTCGTACCTTCTCTAGTGTAAAAGACTATTTATCACCTAGCCTTGCGACGGCTTTAATGAGAGTAAGACCGCTAGAATCTATGGATCACTTTCATAGACGTTTCTTTAAGGATGAAAGAGTACTAATGGCTTTTAATCGGTATGCCACCTATATTGGTTCTTCTCCTTACAGTTGTCCGGCTACTTTTTCCTTAATCGGATATTTGGAAATGGTTGATGGAGTTTACTATACGAAAGGTGGAAACACTTCAATAGCGAGTTCATTTACTGAGTTATTTAAGAAGGTAGGGGGGAATCTTCTACTAGATACAGAAGTAACTAGTTTAATAATAGATCATAAACTAGTAAGGGGTGTCAAGCTCGCTGGAGGAGAGAAACTGGAAGCGGATCTTGTCATTTTAAATGGTGATTTGCTTACTTCTTACTCACATTTATTAGCGGAAACAGACCGGCCACATATGGATAATCGCAAAATTGCTTCGTTTGAACCGTCCATTTCTGCATTTGTCATGATGGCAGGGGTTAATAAGACTTTTAAAGAGTTTGTTCATCACCAAGTGTATTTTACATCTGATTATCGAAAAGAGTTTCAGCAAATCTTTATAGATAAAAAGTTACCAGATGACCCGACCATTTATATATGTAATTCATCCGCAACTGATCCTAATAGAACGAAAGGCAGCAACTTATTTATTTTAGTAAACGCACCTGCTAATCCAAACATGTCCCACCAAGAGATTGTAGAATATAAGGGAAAAATCTATTCGAAGCTTAAACAATTCGGTATAGATATTAGCCCTCATCTTGAGGAAGAAATGGTCGTTACTCCGAATTATATAAAAACACAATTTAATGCATATAAGGGTGCCTTATATGGTATTTCCTCCCACCGAAAAAAAGACGCTTTTCTAAGACCATTTAACCGTGACCCAGCGATAAAGAATTTGTTCTTTACAGGAGGGACTACTCATCCAGGAGGTGGTTCCCCTATGGTAACATTAAGCGGAATGAACACAGCTGAGTTAATCCTTAAGAATCTTTTCTAAAATTTTCGCATATATTGATTTTACAAATCTTATCTATGTGTCATACCTCTAAGTTTGAGTAATAATGCCCTAATGGAAGAACATTAGGGCATTTTGATTGTTTTTATAGTTAGGAGTTGAGGAAATATGCGTTCATTAATAGCTAACAAGCTTACATATATTTGGGGTGAAATAGAAAAGTACCTAGAGCAAGAGGATAAAAGAAATGCAAAAATAATCAGTGATGAACTAGTCAAACAAAGGTTATTTTTGTTAAAAAACTATCCTGCTTATTTATATGAATATTACTTGCTGGCGAAAGCCACATTGGAGCCTTCATTGCTGGTAGAACCATTAAATATTATTAGTTTTCGAAGTGGAAGTGGGATTGATTATGATGCATATTATGGTGCTCTTGATGAAGAGCATATCTCATCGTTTTCTTATACGGGTATAGAACCGGACTTATGGCCAGATCAAAGTGGTGCCCCACCTAATTACTTGTCTTGGGTATGGGGAGAGATGAATGATCTAAGTCAATTGAGTTTAAATGACTCTAATGTATTAATTTTCCCAAAGTCTTTAAAAAAATTAACCTATCAAGAGACGGATGCATTAAAAAGAATGATTCAAGTAAGCAAGATGGAAAGGGAGATTATTTGTATTGCTTTTTCAGCAGAAGAAGGAATGAAACCAGAATTTGAGAGAAATAAGTTTTATTCATTTGTACATACCATCATGAAATGGCAGAAGTATCAATTTCTGGATAAGAGTACTATTGAAAGGGACTCACTTTATAATTATTACAAGGCAAGAGATGGAAGATTTGATTATCCTTCAAGATTAATTCATTTTCTAAGGTCAAACTCAGTCACGAAAAAATGGCTCCCAGAAGTGGAAGGTAATAAAGTTTATTCTGAAGTTATTTTTTTAAAAAAAGCTAATTTGAAATAGGAATTCATTCTTCATAAAATAGTAAAACCACTCCTAAATTGGAGTGGTTTTTAAGTGTGTATGAATAAGTTATGCTTCTAACAATTGTGACGATTCTTGCTGCTCATGACCATGACGCATGACATGAAGAGTATATAAATCCTTTGGAATTTCATAAAGATTGTAGATATCTTCATCTTTATTTAATTGATCATAAATCGATTTTCTAGTCTCGTTTGCTTGAATCACATAAGGGAGCTTCTCTGCTGCTCTTTGAGAGCGAATATTAATTTTACGAATACGCATGAATACTGTTTCAATTCCTAATTCATAAAACAACTCTTCAAAAAAAGCATCTTTTGCTACCTTATTGTAACCTTTACCATGATAGGGTTTGCCAATCCAAGTACCTAAGAAACCAGCACCTTCTTCAATGTCAAATAAATTAATCGTCCCAATTGGAGCTCCCCATTCATCAAGAATCGTTCGTGAAACAAGTTCACCACGTTCTTCAGCTTCAATGGTTTGCTTTGTTAAGAATAAGAATTCATCGTATGAATTTGCTTTTTGGCGCACGAAAGGGAAGACTTCGGGGTGCGTCATCATCTCGTACAAAGCATGGCATTCGTGAAGATCACGTTTCTTGATCATGTTTATCCCTCCAATTGAGGGCAGTCCAATCCACACCAAGACAGACTAATGTCCTTGGTTTACCTAGGTCCACCCTCGAAATTTTTTGTAGTGCTAAAAAATTTCGGGGTGGGAATCGAACCCACTAGAACCAGCTTTACTGGTGGCGCACCATTTGCCTTCCCTATTGCTTTTTAATTATTTTTATATTGTATTGTTTTACCTTTAGTATCATACTAAATTTTTTTTAAAAAGGGAATAGGAAATTTGCTTATATTTTTTGATTAATAATGGCAAAATTCTACATACAAAGTTTGACAAAAATTTTATGATTCTCTATACACCATTTCCCCATGAATCATCGTCCATTTTGGCTTTGCTAAGAAATGAAAAGGGTGATGGCTCCATAAGACTAAATCGGCATCTTTTCCTTTATCAATACTTCCAAGACGGTCTTCAATACGAAGATTTCGAGCAGGTAAAATCGTGATTCCTTCTAGTGCTTTTTGTTCCGATAATCCTTCACGAACGGCTACTGCCGCACAGATATTTAAGTATTGAATAGGGGTATAGGGATGATCTGTTGTGATAGATACCTCAACACCATGATCGGTAAGCTCTTGGTAGGTTTTCCAACTTTTATTTTTTAATTCAACTTTTGAGCGTCTCGTTAATGTAGGACCTACACTTACCTTTAGATTTTTGTTCTCAAGTTCTTTTGCGATTAAATGACCTTCTGTACAGTGTTCAATTCTGAAGTCTAGGTCAAACTCTTCGGCAAATCGAATAGCAGATATAATATCATCCGCACGGTGTGCATGGATACGCAATGGAATTTCTCTTTTTAATGCTTTAACAATCGGTGCAATTCGGATGGAATCTGGATTGTCACTATGTTTAGCTTCGTAAAAGGCTTCCCTGAGCATTCCCATAATTCCCATACGAGTAATGGAATCTTTATTGCCTTGGCTATGAATACGTTTCGGATTTTCCCCAAAAGCTACTTTTAAGCCTGCAGTTTGCTGGATAATCATTTTAGAAATGTTATTGCCGAATGTTTTTATAACAGAGGTTGTTCCACCAATGATATTAGCACTACCAGGCATCACATGGGCGGTCGTAATTCCATATTTAATTGCATCAGAAAAAGCTGGATCTAATGGATAAACCCCATCTATTGCACGAATATGAGGACTGATTGGTTCATGTGTTTCATTTGCATCATTTCCAGCCCAACCTGTTCCTTCATCATATAAACCAAGATGTGTATGAACATCAATAAAACCAGGAAGTAGATACTGATTGTGACAATCTATGATTTTCGTATCACTATCAGCCGTAAGATTTTCTCCGACTTCAATAATTTTACCGTCTTTTATTAATACATCCCCATGAGGAATCGATTTTGATGTAACCGGAATGACGTGAGCATTTTTTAAAAGTATTTTTTTCATATTAATATCGTCCTTATATTTGTTTTTCTACATTTTATAATATTACAAGTAAAATGGAAGTGGAATATTGCAAAATTTGCCGAATTTTTGATAAATGGGGATGAATAGAAATTAAACACAACTATTTTTATATAATAAGTATAGTTTTCTGAAGCGAGACAACTGTCTAGCTCCGGCGCCAAGTTACTAGTGTACTTCGCTAAACGGGACATTTCCGCTTTTCTTACAAAAAAAAACTCATTGTCACATGAGTTTTTAATAATGATTTTTGGTTGCCCATTTTTTATATAGGAAATAAATGACTACAGAGACAACGGCAATGGTGATAATTGGAAGAATAAATGGTTTAGCATATGTTTCGATATCTCTCCAGTGATCCCCTAGTTCCATTCCTAGCAATAAGAAGAGTACAGTCCAAGGGATCATTGCACCGACAGTATAAATGGTAAACTGAGAAAGTGGCATCTTAGCAACGCCAGCTGGAATAGAAATAGCGTGACGAATAACCGGTACAAATCTTGCTGAAAAAATAACCCCTGTACCATACTGGTTAAACCACTTTTCAGAAGCATCTAAATGTTTTTTTTGAATGAGTAAATATTTTCCGTAGCGATCTAAAAAAGGGCGCCCACCGTATGCACCAAGCCAATATAGAAATAATTGGGCTAGTGTACCTCCTATTACTCCACTAATAAGTGCGCCAATGAAATGAATTTCTCCAATACTAATTAAAAATCCTCCATAACTCAGAACAATCTCACTTGGTATGACTTCAACCATCAAGCCAAGTGCAATCCCTAAATAGCCCAAATCAGCTAAGAACTCAAATACTTTCATGATTAGATCATGCATGATTGGCCCCCATTTTTAAAATATTCCAGATAATTGAAGGAGAAGAATGGTAAATCCTAATATCCAAACATATATGGCAAATACTTTTAATGATTTCTTTTTAAGGAAATTAATCATCCAGACAACTGCCACATAGCCAAAGATTGCGGACGAAGCAGTAGCAATGAATAGACTTGAAAAAGAAATAGCTTCCACATGTCCTGAGGCCAGTTCTCCAAATTGGAGTACAATGCCTCCAGCAATGGCAGGGATGGATAATAAGAAAGAGAAATAGGCGGCCGTTTCTCGGTCTAACTTTCTAAATAGGCCAGCTGCGATCGTTAAACCCGAACGAGATACGGCTGGAAATATAGCTGCAGCTTGAAAAGAACCGATAAATAGGGCATCTCCGTACGTGATATTGTCCATTTTTTTAGCACCTTTTTTTACTCCATCTGCCATCCATAAAATGAGCCCAGTAAATAAAAATTCCCAGCCAATCGTGACTCCAGTTTTTGAAATGGAATCAAATAAATCACTAAGCAATAGTCCTACTACCACTGCTGGAATTGTTCCCACTACTAGGAGCATGGAGAGCTTACCAAAAGGATTTTTGATTATTTGAAGCAATTCATTTTTATAAACCACTAACACTGCCAGTAAAGTACCTACATGAAGCATTGTATCTAGGAAAATACCGGCTTCATCTAATCCAAATAAATGCCTGCCTAAGTATAGATGGCCAGTACTAGAGATGGGAATAAACTCCGTTAAGCCTTGAATGATCCCTAGTATAAAGGCTTCTAATTTTGACATCATCTTCAAACACCTCCACAAAAAGTTGTCCTATTTAAAAATCTATTCAAGTTGTCCAAAACAAGAACAATAAAATTGGGGTGTTAATAGTTAAAAAGCAATCGTTTTAGAAAGTAAAAAATCAACGCACCAAATATACCCTGCCTATAGGATATACTTGACCTAAGTGAGGGGAATTCTAAGAAAAAGATGAAACCTTTTACTTGTATGAGCGTACATATTAGTAGAAGAAGATTTCTAGTAAAGGAGACAAAGAATATGCCTACACAAGAAGAACGTATGTTGGCAGCTGCAATTTATGTAATAAGCTTTTTTACCGTATTTATAGGACCTTTAATTATTTGGTTAATTAAGAAGGATCAATCATCGTATATTGATTACCATGGCAGAGAGTATTTGAATTTCTTAATCTCTTACAGTGTTTACACAATTGTTAGTATGGTTTTAATGCTCGTTCTAGTAGGTTTCCTAACGATTTGGATTGTAGGGATTTTAGCTTTTGTTTTTACAATCATCGGAGCTATTAAGGCTTATGAAGGAAAAGAATATCGAATTCCTTTAGTGTTTCGATTACTGTAGTTCGTTCGTCGAGATCTGGAAAAATTCCAGATCTCTTTATTGTTTACAACTCAGGGATTAATTTCGAATAGGTTCCATTGTCAGGTGGACGCTAATTGGGCGGATAGCGTACAAAAAATTACTAAAATGGACAAGGAGTTTGTTAAAATAGCTATAGAATTTTATTCTAATATATAAGTTTAAATAGGAGGGGAGAAGCGGTGTTCCAAAACGAAAGGATCGGACTTGTGTTAGAAGGAGGAGGGATGCGGGGAGTTTACACAGCTGGAGTACTTGAGAGTTTCTTAGAAAGAGATATTCAATTCCCCTACGTAATTGGAGTTTCAGCTGGGGCATGTAATGCTGCATCCTATCTATCCAAGCAAAAGGGTAGAAATAAAACTGTTAATATTAATTATATAAGGGACCCTCGGTATATATCTTGGAGGAACTTTTGGAAGAATAGGCAGCTCTTTGGTATGGACTTTATTTTTGATGAGCTTCCCCACAAACTTGTTCCATATGACTATGAGGAGTTCTACAAGAATCCATCTGAGTTTGTCATTGTAACAACGGATTGCGTGACTGGGGAACCCGTGTATCACGGGAAGAATGACTATGGAGAAGAAATGCTAACCATCTTAAAGGCATCAAGTTCTTTACCTTTTATGGCACCAGAGATTCATTTCGATAATAAGATTTTGCTAGATGGGGGCATCAGTGATTCTATACCTATCAAGAAGGCACAACTAGATGGGTTAAAAAAGAATGTGGTAGTGTTAACTAGAAATTCAGGCTATTTAAAGAGTCCATCAAAGTTTCATTTCCTGGTTAAAAGAAAATACCCAAAATACCCTGGACTTCAAAAAGCACTGATGAATCGATATAAAATGTATAATGAAACATTACATTACCTTGAAGAGGAAGAGACAAAGGGAAACATTATAATTATAAGACCAAAACAGCCAGTGGAAGTTGGTAGACTTGAAAGAGACCCGTTGAAACTAGAACGTCTTTATGAACAGGGTTACCATGATGCTAACCAAATGTTAGATAAAATCATGAATTGGTAATGTACTAACAAAAAATTGAACCGGTCGACCGGTTCAATTTTTAAATTCTACTATAGCCACTTATACATAAAATATTCATCAACAGCTTCCCCGTCAATCAGAAGAGAACCATGTTTCTCACCTTCAATAATAAAGCCCATTTTTTGATACAGCTTGACTGCATTTTTGTTGTCTTGAATGGCAGTTAATTCTAATCTTTTTAACTGAAGTCTCCTAGCCCAAATAAATAATTCTTCAAATAATTCCTTACCAATTCCTTGTCCTCTATAGTTCACATGGACTCCAACTACTAAGTAGGCACTGTGTTTGGCTCTTATTAAGTGATTTCCTTTAGCCATTAGGTAGCCGACCAATTCGTTCCCGGTATCAGCAACAAAGATGGTAGAGTTTGATTCCTTTAAGAAATGCTCTATCTTTTTACGTTCGGTTTCCACGTTTGAATCCCTTTCACCTGGGGCAAATAACATATAACCAGAATCATCTACCTGCTTTAATAAATGTAGAAATGCCTCTGCATCTGATAATTGAATCTCTCTAATCAACATCGTCCATACCCCTTTTATACCGTTTATTACCATATACTATTTTAAGAGTAGAGGAATGACAAGAACTATTAATAAAACTAGATTGTAAGTCTAAACTATCTTTTTTTGAATATAGTAGTAGAAGTATAAAGCTTGTAATGTCAGGAGGGTTAGTATGTGGTTTTGGATACTAGTTGTTGCATCTCCTTTTCTGTTTCTAATTATTTTAGAAGAGTGCGTACAATATTTTTCTAATAGATATGTATTTGGTCCACCTAAGTGGGAGATTAGTTTGAAGAAAGTGATAAAAAAGGGATTTGCGAAAATAAAGTTTCAAAAAAAACATTCGCCAAATTCATAGCAAATGTTTTATGTTCCTACAATTTTCATTTTTAGAATCGCTGCATACTCTCTCAGATATAGATTAACTCTAACTATGGCTGGAGTTTCAGCGGCTAATGGATGCCCTTTAATTCCCACTTTTCTTGCTAATTCAATCGATCGGTAAAGGTGAAAGTCGTTACTAACAATAACAGCCTCATGAACGTCATATAAATTTTTTGTAAAGCGTAAATTTTCATAAGTGGAAGTAGAAAGATCCTCTTCTAGAATTCGAGTCTCATCTATCCCGTTTTCAATAAAAAACGCCTTTAACGCACTTGATTCAGTAATGTCCTCTCCTGGACCTTGACCTCCGGTTGTAATGACCTTTGTATTAGGATTTTCATTCAAATATTCTAGTGCTTTATTCGCACGATTAAGCAAGCTTAAAGACATAACCTCTCCATTTACTTTCGCTCCTAACACGATTATATAAGGGACATCACTAGGGGGAGTTGTTTTTGCTGTTTTCTTTATCTGATAATGAAAGATTGAAATCATAATGATAGGGGACAGGAATAGAATGAGCAAAAGATATTTTTTCAAAAGTTTCACCTCAAATGAATTAGAATTGTAGAATCATTTTCAAAACCAAAAGTTAATAGAATTGATTAAAGATTCTATTTGTAATAAGGGAGATCACTTATGAACATTCAACAATATTATCGACAAGCTGCAAACATATCTCTAAATGCTAGTCTAGTCTCCATATATTTACCGGTACTATTTATTATTGTAACATCCATATTTATCCCAAATAGAGAAATTGTTATTTTAACTGTACCTTTTTTACTTTACAGTCTGATTTGTTTTCATAGCTTTCAATTAAATAAAGAGAGATACTTAGATTTAGAAAAAAAAGTTCTAGTTAATCATCATTCTGAAACTTTGTTTGAAGGCGTACATTTTCCAATCACCTTTGTACCTTCACCATCACTCCATCTTCTTATCTATAATCCTGACGGGGTACAAGTAGGAGAAATAAAGGATTTAAATAGTAAAAAATATCGTTGGTTCCTCCCTTACTTTCTTGATAAGCTCATTCCAATCAGCTATGGTTTTTTTGAAGGAGAGCGTTTAGTAGCTATCATTAACATTAAAAAGTATAAGATTGATATATTAAATGATAATAAGGAAATGATAGGATGGCTGGATTTAAACGGTAAAGAGGCAATATCGTATGTCAGTCCCACACATACATTCATAGTCCACCAACTTGCCAGTCCTTTATTTACCGATGTAAAGTTCCTTTCAAAGGAACAGTCTGTAATGTGTCGTGTTAGAAAGGGATGGCTACCGAGAGAGTGGAACAAATTTTCAAATGATCCGAATGTACCTGTATTGTCTTTTAAAAAACATCAATCTAAAGAGGAGCGTTTGGCTTTCCTGGCCCTCATAACTAAATGCTTTCGGTATAGCAATCATTAATAGAACTGAAGTTGAACAGAAAAATGGTTTTAAGTTCGCTCATATAGTATGATAAAAAAAGCTGATTAAGGATGTTTTTTTGATTGGCAATTTTTTACGAAAAGGTAGTTAAATATGAAAAATTTTTTAATAGGTGCCGCTATTCTTATTTTTATTTTAGCAATCATTGATAAGACGGTATTAAAGGAAAAGGGCATGATTAAGCAAGTTGAACAAATAAATCAATATGAAAAAATAGAGGACCCAGCTTCATTACCTATAGGAATAGAAGTGAATCATCGTGCTCCGGAGATTTCCTTAACCACTTTAGAAGGTAACGTAGTCTCCTTAGAAGATTATAAAGGAAAAAAGATTCTATTGAACTTTTGGGCGAGTTGGTGCCCTCCTTGTAAAGCAGAAATGCCCGATATGCAAGAAATGTATGAAAATCAATCAAGTGAAGACTTTGTTGTTCTAGCCGTAAATTTAACTAATACAGAGTCAAAAGGACTTAAAGTGGTGAAAGAATTTGTTGAATCAAAAAAATTAACTTTTCCTATTTTGTTAGATGAAAAGGGAAGAGCAACTTCAGATTATAATGTTCTAACTTACCCTACAAGTTACTTTATTGACACGGACGGTGTTATTCGAAGTAAGGTACTTGGAGCAATCAGTAAGGAACATATGAATAGGGAAATGAATAAGTTACCATAAATAATACAGCCTCATAACAACTTTTTTTCAAAGATGTTGTTATGAGGCTTTCTTTTGTCATCTACTCTGTGGTTGCAGGTTCTATTTGTAGCTTTTCAAGGATCCTACGCTTACGATAAAGCATCATAGCTGTTTCAGATATATCGCCTACAGCCGAACGATTGATAAAAGCTCCAAAAATAAGACCCGCTATTGGAATCATTTGAAAAAGCTTTTTCCACCCTAATTGGTCTCTATAGGTATATACTACTTCACGCCAACCTTGGAGCTCCGATACGACCTCTCTTTCTACTGTATTATCGGGTTGGTCAAACAATGATAGTTGCTGTAATATAGCTTTCTTACCAACAATATCTGAGGAAGTAAATTGTAGACATTTCACAATAAACAGTCGCTCTTTCATATCCTTTGGGTTATAGCCGTAGCACATGGCAATATCTTGAATGGTTTTTAGTTGCATACCTAAGAGTAAAGGTATATCAATGGTTAACGTAAATATTCCGCCAATCCCTGTACTCGCCCCTTGTAAGGTCGCTAATCTCTTTCTATTAACGGTCAGTTTTTCAACTGCTGAGTCCATTTCCAGGATGGATAGTTTTTTTACCTCATCAAAAGTTTGTATTTGAAGATTAGGAAAGTAAGTTTTGATTGAGGAAATGGAACTTAAGTAGCTCCCGCCTGTTTGTAGATACTGACCAAGCTCATCCAATAATAAACCAATCTTCTTTTGAAAAAATGCTGGGGTCCACTTGTCCAACAGTTTAAAAGGAAGGCGACCAATTTTTTCCCAAAACCATAGATCATTTTGTTCTTTTTCCCAGTCCTCACTTTTTCTAAGTTCAATTAATAAGTTCTCTTTACTTTCGCCCACAGAAGATCCGCTCCTTTATTGTTACTAAGAATTTATACGAAATAGTTTCTCAAAAGTTACAAGAAAACTAAAACTTAATTAAATGTTGTATAAGTCATGAGGGGAAATGAGACTATTCAGATAGTTATAATTGCAGAATAGTATTAAATAGTGTATGATTCGTACAAACAACTTAATAAATGAAAAGACTATATTTTTTATAGTCGCCTTCGGGGTCGGGTGCAAATCCCAACCGGCGGTGATGAGGCTAGAAATGCCTCTTAGTCCGTGACCCGGTTTCATATATGTGAAAGCGGTGGATTTGGTGAAATTCCAAAGCCGACAGTAAAAGTCTGGATGGGAGAAGGAGATTTGTATAGTGTAAAAAATATTATTTTTTTACGCTTATTTAACTATGCCTAACCTAATGCCCCCGTGTATACACATATACGGGGGTTTTTGTATTCAAATATAAGATTGTAGGATTGTTCTGGCATGATACTAGTACATAGCCTATTTTTATATTTAACTTTACTAAGTTAAACACTTCTATCTACCACTAAAGACTCCAAGGTGGGATATCCCACTAACTTATTTTGAAAAACTATCCTTCAAAGGAGGGAGCAATTATGTTTACAGGAATTATTGAAGAATTGGGCGTCATGAAGAAAATCAATAAACAAGGGAATACGTTAAAGCTCACAATCCAAGGACAAAAAATATTAAAAGATGTAAATCTAGGGGACAGCATCGCTATAAATGGTGTTTGTTTAACGGTTACAGATTTCACAGACAAGCTATTTGAAGTTGACGTTATGCCTGAAACGTTTAAAAGTACTTCACTTTCTTCTTTAAAGGAAGGCTCTCTTGTCAATTTAGAACGAGCCATGGCTGCAAATGGAAGGTTTGGTGGACACTTTGTAACTGGTCATGTCGATGGGGTAGGTCAGATTGTAAAGAAAACACCTAAGGAAAACGCTATTTATATTGAAATAGCTGTACCGGAAAACTTCGAGCATTGGACCCTTTTAAAAGGATCCATCGCTATTGATGGGACTTCGTTAACCATTTTTGGGTTAGAGGATAATCATGTAACGGTTAGTATTATCCCCCATACAGCACAAGAAACGGTTCTAGGAATGAAAAAAGCTGGGGATATCGTAAATATTGAGTTTGATATGATAGCCAAATATTTGCATCGCTTTTTTATTAAAGGAGATACAAGTAATCAGCCTAAAAAAGGTGTAACGGGCGATTTTTTAAGAGAAAACGGTTTTATGTAGTAGGTTGTCAAAGAGTATTCATTTAACACATGTGAGTATAACAGGAAGGGAGAAAATCCTATGTTCCATTCTATTGATGAAGCACTTGAAGACTTAAAAGCAGGGAAAGTCATTATTGTGTGTGATGATGAGGATCGTGAAAATGAAGGGGACTTCGTTTCGGTTGCAGAATTTGTCACTCCTGAAACGATTAACTTTATGGCTAAAGAAGGTAGAGGGTTGATTTGTGTACCTATCACGGAACCATTAGCCCAAAGATTAGATCTTAAACCAATGGTTGATGTGAATACAGATAGTCATAGTACAGCTTTTACTGTAAGTATTGACCATGTGGAAACAACAACAGGAATCAGTGCTTTTGAAAGGTCCTATACGATAGAAAAACTATTAAACGATGCTGCTAAACCTTCTGATTTTGCTAGACCTGGACATATTTTTCCATTAGTCGCTAAAGACGGTGGGGTATTAAGGAGAGCTGGTCATACAGAAGCAGCAGTTGATTTAGCAAGGCTTGCAGGGGCAAAACCAGCAGGAATCATCTGTGAAATCATGAAAGACGATGGAACCATGGCAAGGGTTCCAGATTTACTGGAAGTAGCAAGCAAATTTGATTTGAAAATCATCACAATCAAAGATTTAATCGAATATCGATTAGAACATGATTCACTAGTTAAAAGAGAAGTAGAGATCGACTTACCAACTGAGTTTGGTAGCTTTAAAGCGGTTGGTTTTACTGATACTTTAACGGGTAAAGACCATGTCGCTTTAGTTAAAGGGGAAATACATGAAGATGAACCTGTTTTATTAAGAGTTCATTCTGAATGTCTAACGGGTGATGTATTTGGCTCCAATCGTTGTGACTGTGGTCCACAGTTAGAAGCGGCTTTGTC
Organism: Robertmurraya mangrovi; assembly: GCF_034427655.1. Taxonomy (NCBI): domain Bacteria; kingdom Bacillati; phylum Bacillota; class Bacilli; order Caryophanales; family Bacillaceae; genus Robertmurraya; species Robertmurraya mangrovi. The sequence continues at coordinate 91,200 of NZ_JAXOFX010000016.1, read as the reverse complement.
CCAAATTGAACGGGAAGGGAAAGGAATTCTTCTTTACATGAGACAAGAGGGAAGAGGAATTGGTTTAATCAATAAATTAAAAGCTTATAAACTACAAGAAGAAGGTTACGATACAGTAGAAGCAAACCACAAGCTCGGATTTAAAGATGATCTGAGGGACTATGGGGTTGGAGCCCAAATCTTACGTAATTTAGGTGTTAAAAAAATGAGGCTTTTAACAAATAACCCAAGAAAAATTGCTGGTTTAGGCGGATATGGATTAGAAGTAGTTGAACGTGTTCCATTGCAGCTACCATCTAAAGAAGAAAATGAAAAGTACTTAAAAACAAAACAGTCCAAATTAGGACATTTACTAAAATTTTAATTGGAGGAATGAATCATGAAAAAAATTATTGAAGGTCATTTAGTAGGTACAGGTTTAAAAGTTGCTATCGTTGTGGCTCGTTTTAACGAATTTATTACTAGTAAATTATTAAGTGGGGCAGAAGATGCTTTAAAGCGTCATGGTGTAAATGATGAAGATGTAACAGTAATGTGGGTACCTGGTGCGTTTGAAATTCCTTTAGCTGCTAAAAAATTAGCGGAAAAAGGAGAGTATGATGCAGTCATTACACTGGGTACCGTTATTCGTGGAGCTACTCCTCACTTTGATTTTGTTAGTAATGAAGTAGCAAAAGGTGTTGCGGGTACGGCCATGCAGACAGGTGTTCCAGTTATCTTTGGTGTACTAACGACAGATTCCATTGAACAAGCGATTGAAAGAGCAGGAACAAAAGCTGGAAACAAAGGTTGGGAAGCTGCTGTAGGAGCAATCGAAATGGGTAACCTTTATAGACAATTAGGATAAGTTTGATATGACAAGAGGACTTTAATAGTTCTCTTGTTTTATATTTGAATTTTAAATTTTAATAATAATAAAAATATTCTTGCTGTTTAAAAGGATATCCTGTAGATTTTAAAGTATTCTATGTTAGAGTTAAATTATCAAAATTCACTAAAAAAATTCACATTTTGTACAAATTTCGACAGTATTATTAATATTGATTGTCTAAGATATATGTAAATAATTGAAATATTGCTAGATAGTGGAACTTGGGTATAAGGTACATTTGTTCTAATAAGAGATTAAATTAGGTAAAATAGATAGAGATTTTTTCGGGGGTTTGACTATGGAAGTGTTTGTAGCAAGGCAACCAATTTTTAATAGAGGTGAGGAAGTTTTTGCCTACGAGCTTCTCTACAGAAGTAATGAGGAGAATGTCTTCCCTAATATCAATGGAGATCAAGCAACAGCCGATGTAATCATTAATAGTTTTTTAAATATTGGGATAGATGAACTTTCAGACGGAAAACCTTGCTTTATCAACTTTACAGAAAATCTCCTGAAATTACGGTTACCTACATATTTTAGACCACGTGAAGTAATAGTGGAGATTCTAGAGACCGTTGAACCTAGCCAAGAAATAATTAATATATGTATAGAATTAAAGAAATTAGGTTATCAAATTGCCCTGGACGACTTTGTCTTTAATGACGAAAATCCTTATTCTCTCCAATTGTTGAAATATGCCAACATTATTAAAGTTGATTTTATGGCTACCACAAGAGGAATGAGAGAGAAGGTCGAAATTTTCGCTAAGCAGTTGAATTTAAAAATGGTCGCTGAAAAGGTTGAAACGAGAGAAGAATTTGAGGAAGCTAAATCAAGAGGGTATCACTATTTCCAAGGCTACTTCTTTGCTAGACCAACCATTGTGTCAACCCATGATATTCCTACTTATTTTTTATCTTATTATGAGTTAATTCAAAAATTATCTACAACCGAGCCATGTATTGATACAATTACAGAATTAATTGAAAGAGACCTTTCCTTATCATATAAACTGTTAAAATTGATTAACTCACCTGCCTTTCGACCGAAATTTAAGATTGATTCAATTAGACAAGCTGTCGTCCTTCTAGGTCTAATTGAAATTCAGAAATGGATTTATGTATTAGCTGTTCGTGAAAAATCAACGAACAAACATGAAGGAGCACAAGAAATGATTAAGCTCTGTTTAACAAGAGCTAAGCTTTGTGAATCAATAGAGCGTTTAAGATTTAACAAGGCACCTGCATCGGGTTATTTTATGACAGGCATGTTTTCACTTATGGACTCGATAATGGGTGTGCCGATGGATAAAATTTTAAAGGACCTACCTCTTCGTGATGAGATTACCGATGCTTTAAAAGGGAATCAAAATTCATTAAAGGATGTTCTTGATTTAGTAATAGCCGTAGAAACAGCAAACTGGAATGTCATTAGTGAAAAGTGCAAAGTGTTGAATATTGAGGAGAAAGATTTGTTTAAAATCTATGCAGAATCCCTAAATTGGTCAAGTGAATTAGTTACAACTGAATTTTCAATCAATTAGAACCTACCATGATTGGTGGGTTTTTCTTTTTTTCGTAATTAAGAATTGAAGATTAAAAAGAAATATGGCACACTTTTAATAATAGACCGAGTCTAATTTGGAGGTAATCACGTGAATATTGAGGTTTTAAAATGCCATGGATCTGGAAACGACTTTTTAATCATAGATGAAATGTCTCATAACTATATCTTTACCGAGGAAAAGAGAGCTGAGCTTGCAAAGGCCCTTTGTAACAGGCAAACGGAACTTGGGGCAGATGGTATTTTATTTGTAATGAAAAGTGAGAAAGCAGATGGCCGTATGCGAGTATTTAATGCTGATGGTTCAGAAGCATCAATGTGTGGAAATGGATTAAGATGTGTAGCGAGATACGTTTGTGAGCTAATAAATAAGGAAACGGCTCTAATCGAAACGATGAAAGCTGACTTACTAGTAAAAAAAGAAGAGGATATTTATCCTGAAATCCCAACATATTTAGTCGAAATATCACCTGTGTTATTTGACTTAAAAGCATTACCTCTTAACTTGGAAAAAGAAGTATTAGTGGATGGAAAAATTCCTGAGCTTTCAAATGATTTAACATTTACTGCACTTGCTGTACCTAACCCACATATTGTAACGATTGTTGATGAACAAACGCTTCAATCAAACGTTCAGGAAAAAATCAGTACTTACGTAAATGGTGCCAACCCACTTTTTCCAGACGGTGTAAATGTAAGCTTTGTAAAGCCAATCCAAAAAGGTCATATCTTTGTTCGAACATATGAAAGAGGGGTCGGATTCACAAATGCTTGTGGAACTGCTATGTCCGCATCAACATTAGTCACTTGTTTACAGGGACTAAATGAATTAGAGCAGTCAGTTGATGTATATAATCCAGGTGGAAAAGTTCGATGTGTTGTTCATAAGAATGATGAGACTTATACTATTGACTTAATTGGCAATGCTACCTATGTATATAAAACAGTGGTAGAAGTGGATGTAAGCAACCCTACATCTTTCAATTGCGGTAGTAAAGAAGAATTTACGTCTGAAGGCGAACAGTATCAAAAACTTCAGCAGCATATCGGGCAATTTTTAAACAATTGACAAGATACAACCAGTGTTTTAATGAAAACACTGGTTGTTTTTTTGCTTAAGTTATAATCCGCCATTTTTCAAAAAGTCTAACACGGGTTGAAATTTTTGTTCGTCTTTCGCTTGGAAAAATGTTCGGAAAGGATCCCCATGTGTTTTAATCCTTCTCAACATGTTCGTTACTTGAAAATGCTCCATTTTTAATTGATCATTTACCTCTTCCCAGAAAAGTGGCGCCGCAATGGTGGCATTTTTATTCCCGCGAGCGGAGTAAGGAGCGATAATGGTTTTCCCTTCCGCATGCTGGATATAATCTACATATAAACGGTTTCCACGATTTTTCTTTAAACGCTCAATCGTAAAGTCATCAGGCTCTTTTGAAATTAGGTATTTTGCAATAAACTCGGTAAATAATCTTGTTTCATCATAAGTATAAGTGTTTTCTGGTAAAGGGATATACACTTGTAAACCTTTGTTTCCTGAAGTCTTAATAAAGCTAATTAATTTTAAATGATCAAGAACCTCTTTAATTAGTCTCGCAGCTTTTATGGCAAGGTGAAAATGGTCTTTTGAGGGAGGATCTAGGTCAAAAACAATCTCACTGGGCCCTGTGCCAGAAATGGTTTGAAACGGAATATGGAATTCAAAGGATATTTGATTTCCTAACCACAAAAGGGTCTTTAAATTGTTACAAACAATATAGTTAATTCCTTCACTAACTTGAGTTTTAACAAAGTCTGGTGCATAATCAGGTGCATTTTTTTGGTAAAAAGCCTCTCCAAAAATTCCATGAGGATACCGAATGACCGTTAATAACCGATTGTTCAAAAATGGTAGAAAGTAAGGAGAAATCTCCCTTAAATAATGAATAAAATCGATTTTTTTTACAAGTGGTGTTTCCCAAAGCGGTTTATCAGGATGTGTAATGTCAACATCAGTAGGAAGGTTTTTCTGTTGTTGTACAAAATCCTCATATTTGCACTGCTCTGGTGTAATGTCAAAACGGAAATGATCAAAATGGGGTTCACGCATTTGCCCATCGTATATTTCTAAGTATTTCAATTCCACACAAATAGCCGGTGTTACGAAGATGAATTGCTGATCTTCGGATGTTTTATTTGCTTTAACTATTTGTGCTAAAGCCTGTTTTTCCTCAGGTTTAATACCAAAAATAAATAAACCAATCGGATGAATTTCTTCCTCTTTATAAACAGCTACATAGAAATAACCACTATTTTTATCGTATGCAGTGACAAAGCAAGAGACATATTTCCAATTCTTGTATTTTACCCAGAGGGTTGAACGTTTTCCTTCTTCCCAAACATTTTTTAGCTGCTTGGCTACAATCCCTTCTCCGTCATGTAAAACAACTTTTTCCCAAACCGAATCAAAATGGTCATACTGAGGAATTAGTTGTAAAAGGGAGTTAGAATTTTCATCTGGCTTAACAGGTAACCTATTAGATTCAAAAAAATCTCTCAAGATTTCTTTTCGCTTTAAGTATTCAAATGTACTTGTATTTTCACCTTTCAGTTTTAAACAATCAAAAATAAGTAATTTACAAGGTGCTTGTTGAGCCTTTTCTAGTATTTTTTTTTCAGACCTCATCCGTCCTCTTACTTGTATATTTGCAAAATTAGCTTTATACGGATTCTCAAGAAAGACTAATTCACCATCGAAGGTTAACGGCAAATATGGTGCAAATAAGTCCTTCTTTTCTAATAGAAAACTTTCGATTTCAGGGAATATTTCCAACAAAGATTTACCATTTCGGCTCGTTAGTTTAATTTCTTTATCCCACTCAAGAAACGCCCTAAAACCGTCATATTTTACTTCATATCTCCACTCTTCCCCTTGAGGTACATCAAAGGAAAGACTAGGTAGCATGGGTTTCAAAGTGTCCCTCCTCTCTAAAACCTTCATTATTTGTCATTAGTTTTCCTTTTGCAATTAAAAATAATCTATTTCCAAAAGTTTAAAGGCATGTTGTTCCTCCAGCCACACAAATTAATAATACAAACTAGAGAATGGAGAATTCCTATGCATACAATTTGGAAGGGTAGTATAAGTTTTGGACTAGTGAACATACCAATAAAATTGCATTCCGCAACGGAAGATAAAGACATTAAATTAAGAAATCTACACAAAGAATGTCACTCACCGATTAAATATGAAAAAGTTTGTCCTGTTTGTGATAAAGAAATTCAAGGGGAGGAGATTGTTAGGGCATACGAATATGCAAAAGGTAAATTTGTCATTCTAGAGGATGAAGATATGGAAAAACTACGGAAAGAGAACGAGGAAAAAGCCGTAGAAATCATTGATTTTGTCAAGATGGAGCAAATTGATCCGATTTATTTTAGCAAGAGTTACTATATGTCACCAAGTGAAGGTGGAGGAAAAGCTTATTCCCTTCTAAGAAAGGCTCTCGGTCAATCACAAAAAGTAGGGATTGCTAAAATTGCTATCCGTTCAAAAGAACAATTAGCGGTTATCCGGGTTTATGAAAACACTCTTGTTATGGAAACGATCCATTTTCCTGACGAGGTAAGAGCAGCAGGGGATGTACCAAATGTACCTGCTGAGGACAAAGTTACGGATAAAGAAATCGATACAGCCATTATGCTAATTGATCAGTTAACAACAGATTTTGAACCAGGTAAATATACAGATGATTATCGTACAGCTTTAATCGAATTAATTGAAGCGAAAAGAACAGGTCAAGAAATCGTAACACCGGTTGAAAAAGAAACAAAATCAAATGTTACAGATCTTATGGCTGCACTTCAAGCTTCTATTGATCGAACAAAACCAGAAAAGGGAGAACCAGCAGCCAAAACTCCAGTGGCAGCAACAGGTACAGCTACTCCTAAGAAAAAACGTGTAGTAAAAGAAAAGAAACAAGCATAGAGGTAAGTGAGGGCCGATCAAGTTATTTAACTGGATCGGTTTTTACATTAAAATGTTGTGAAATTTCATAAAGACTTTTAACATATATAATACGTTATTATTGAAACGAGCTTGATACATAATCTCATTAATATCATCTTGAAAAGGAATGTAATCATCTTAACTAGTATAAATATAAATCTAATAAGGGGATGATTTGATGGAAAAATATATCTTATCATTAGATCAAGGAACTACAAGTTCACGAGCAATCCTTTTTAACCAAAAGGGTGAAATGGTTCACACGGCTCAAAAAGAAATTACGCAATACTATCCTAATCCAGGTTGGGTAGAACAGAATGCTAATGAAATTTGGGGTTCAATTTTATCTGTAATTGCTGAAGTTTTATCAGAATCCTCAATCAAGCCTAATCAAATTGCAGGAATTGGAATTACTAATCAGCGTGAAACAACCGTTGTATGGAACAAAGAAACAGGTCAACCGATACATAATGCTATTGTTTGGCAATCTCGACAATCTGTAGGGATTTGTGAGGAATTAAAACAAAGAGGATACAATGAGAAGTTTAGGAAAAAAACGGGGCTACTCATTGATGCGTATTTTTCTGGAACGAAAATAAAGTGGATTCTTGACCAAGTGGATGGAGCTAGAGTGTTAGCCGAGGATGGAAAACTTTTATTTGGAACAATCGACACATGGCTGATTTGGAAACTGTCAGGTGGTAAAGCACATGTTACGGATTACTCAAATGCTTCACGTACTTTAATGTATAACATACATGAGTTAAAGTGGGATGAGGAGTTAATAGAAATCTTGGATATCCCTTTATGTATGCTTCCAGAGGTTCGACCTTCTTCTGAGGTTTATGCAAACACCATTTCCTATCATTTCTTTGGGCAGGGAGTACCAATTGCAGGAGCAGCCGGTGACCAGCAAGCAGCGTTGTTTGGGCAAGCATGTTTTTCAAAAGGTATGGCCAAGAACACTTATGGTACGGGTTGCTTCATGTTAATGAATACAGGTGCTAAAGCAGTTGAGTCCAATAATGGTTTATTAACAACCATTGCTTGGGGTATCAATGGAAAAGTGGAATATGCTTTAGAAGGAAGTATCTTTGTGGCAGGATCAGCCATCCAATGGTTACGTGACGGGTTAAGAATGATTAAGGACGCAAAAGAAAGTGAGCTATACGCTAGTAAAGTTGATTCTACGGATGGAGTTTATGTAGTTCCAGCTTTTGTCGGTTTAGGTACTCCTTATTGGGATAGTGAAGTTCGAGGTGCAGTGTTTGGAATCACAAGAGGGACATCAAAGGAGCAATTTATTCGGGCTACATTAGAATCGCTGGCTTATCAAACAAAAGATGTTTTAAGTGCTATGGAAGCTGACTCTAAAATTGAACTTAAGACTTTAAGAGTAGACGGAGGAGCTGTAAAAAATAACTTTTTAATGGCATTTCAAGGAGACATATTGAATGTCCCTGTAGAGAGGCCTAAAATTAATGAAACTACTGCCTTAGGTGCAGCTTATCTAGCAGGTCTTGCTGTTGGGTATTGGAAGGATCAAGATCAAATTTCAAATCAGTGGGCAGTTGATAGAAAGTTTGAACCAACCATGAACCTCAAACGTAGAGAAGAATTATATAAGGGATGGAAAAAAGCCATTCATGCTACAATGGCATATAAATAAAGATTAATTTTTTTACATAGTCCGTATATTCGAAATCAAGTAATAGTTCTTTTTGTAGAAACGGAAAGACCACAATATTCATTATCGCTGTTCGATAGTGTTGTTTTGTGGTCTCTTTATTTTTTATCAGGAACAAACTTTTAGAATAAATCTAATAACTAACTTTAGGAGGACTAACCAAATGAAATTCTCACAGAAAATGCGTGAGGTAATGAAACACAAGTTAAAAACTGTAGAGTTTGATGTGTTAGTCATTGGTGGGGGGATTACTGGCGTTGGTATCGCGCTTGACGCAACAACAAGAGGGATGGATACCGCTTTAGTTGAGATGCAAGATTTTGCAGCAGGGACTTCAAGTCGCTCAACCAAGTTAATCCATGGTGGTCTTCGATACTTAAAACAGTTTGAAGTAAAAATGGTTGCTGAAGTAGGGAGAGAACGTGAAATCGTATATGAAAATGGGCCTCATGTAACGAAACCAGAATGGATGCTCCTCCCCATTCATAAAGGTGGGAATTTCGGAAGATTTAGCACATCTATTGGTCTAAGAGTTTATGACTACTTAGCAAATGTAAAAAAAAGCGAACGTAGGAGAATGTTAAATGATAGAGAGACACTGCATAAAGAACCCCTTTTAAGGAAGGATGGTTTAATTGGAGGAGGGTACTATGTAGAATATCGAACGGATGATGCGAGACTAACGATCGAAGTGGCAAAAGCTGCTGTAGAAAGGGGAGCAACTCTATTAAACTATACAAAAGTAGAAGAAATGATTAAACAAAAGGAGAAACTTGTTGGGGTGACCGTCTCGGATCAACTTACACAAGAGAAGTACCAGATATTTGCTAAAAAAATCATAAATGCCACAGGGCCATGGGTGGATGTGATTCGTGAAAAGGATAACTCAAAAATTGGCAAAACATTAAGACTAACAAAGGGAGTTCATATTGTCATTGACAGAGCAAAATTTAAGCTAAAGCAATCCATTTATTTTGATACACCAGATGGGAGAATGATTTTTGCCATTCCTCGTGGAAGGAAAGCATATATAGGAACAACGGATACATTTTATACTGAAGATCCTATTAACCCAAGAATAACCATAACGGATATTAACTATTTAATTAACTCAATAAACTATATGTTTCCTAATAATAGGTTAACAAATAAAGATGTTGAGTCAAGTTGGGCGGGGATAAGACCTTTAATACTAGAAGAAGGTAAAGATCCATCCGAAATATCTCGAAAAGATGAAATATGGGAATCAGAATCAGGTTTAATAACGATTGCAGGTGGAAAATTGACGGGCTACAGAAAAATGGCGGAAATGACAGTGGATCTTGTGTCAAAAAAATTGAGGAAAGAAACGGGAGGAGAATACCTTACGTGTCAAACTAAATATATGCCTATATCTGGTGGGGAAGTCGAAGGTTCTAAAGGATTTACAAAGTATATCGCAAAACAAGTGGCAAAGTACGGTAAACTTGGATTTACTAAAGATGAAATAATTAAGCTAGCAAATGAGTATGGATCAAATGTAACTATTGTTTTACAAATAATTAAGGAAAATAAATCTATTGCTGAAGGTCTGGGGATACCTAGCGTTTTATTTGGAAAGCTGCAATATGCATTAGAACATGAAATGGTGGCAACTCCAATTGATTTTTGGAATAGGAGAACAGGAGATTTACTTTTTAATATCCAATTAGTAGAGAGATATAAAAGTAAAGTATTAGAATACATGTGTAATTATTTTCAATGGAACCATTGTCAGAAGACTCAATACGAGGAGACTTTAAATAAAGAACTATTAAATGCTTCAACACCTATAGATGATAATGGTATAGAATAACGTTATTTATGATATATAAAAACAGTAATTTAAATAAGGGGGCATTCCAAATGGCAGTGTTGGTTTGTGGGGGAGCAGGTTACATTGGAAGTCACACGGTAGCTGAGTTATTAGCTAGAAAAGAAGAGGTTATAGTAGTTGATAACTTACAAAAGGGTCATAAGGAGGCTGTTTTAAAAGGAGCTACTTTTTATCATGGTGATCTTCGAGACGAGGTGTTTTTAAATAAGGTATTTGAGGAAAATGAAATTGAATCGGTTGTTCATTTCGCGGCTGATTCTTTAGTTGGTGAGAGTATGACGGACCCTCTAACGTATTATGATAATAACGTTTATGGATCCATTTGTTTGCTACGAACAATGAATCGTCACGGAGTAAAAAGAATAGTGTTTTCTTCAACTGCTGCTACTTATGGAGAAGTAGAGGAAACTCCCATTTTAGAATCATCTCCTACGGTGCCAACAAACCCGTATGGGGAAACTAAGCTAGCGATTGAAAAAATTCTAAAGTGGTGTGAAGAGGCTTATGGAATTTGCCATGTAGTATTACGATATTTCAACGTAGCAGGAGCTCACATAAAAGGCATTATTGGTGAAGATCATGATCCAGAAACACACTTGATCCCACTTATCCTTCAAGTAGCACTTGGATCTAGAGAATTTATTTCTGTATTTGGTGATGATTATGATACTCCTGATGGTACTTGTATACGTGATTATATTCATGTAACGGATTTAGCTGATGCACATATCTTAGCACTAAAAAAACTAAGAGTAGAAAACAAAAGTGGAACTTATAACTTAGGAAATGGAAATGGTTTTTCTGTAAAAGAAGTAATAGAAGCTGCAAGAAAAGTTACAGGACATGAAATTCCTGCAGTAATTGCAGAGAGAAGAGAGGGGGATCCGGCTCGGTTAGTTGCTTCATCCGAAAAAGCAATGACTGAGCTAGGGTGGAAACCTCAATATACAAGCTTAGAAATCATGATTGAAACGGCTTGGAACTGGTATAAAAATAACCCTATTGGATATAAAAGGATTTAGAGTTCAGAGCACAACCTAATTAAAATATTTATTATATATACCTCTAAACATAAATACTGTGAATAGTTCTATTATAGTAGACTACACTAAAGAATAGTGAAAGGGTTTGGAGGGATTATGCGTGTTTTGGAGCGTATTTTGGGATTCGGTTATCATGGTTCTAGTTGGCGTATTATTGCTACGGATTGCAGGCAGGAAATCCATTAGCCAAATGACGATCGCCCAGACTGTAATCATGATCTCGATTGGTTCAATTATCATACAGCCAATTATAGAGCATAGTATCGTTAAAACAATCATAGCGTCTGCTATCTTTATCGCTGGTTTAGTGCTAATGGAATTTTTACAAGTTAGATTTAATTTTATTGAGAGATTTTTAACTGGAAAGTCCAAGATTGTGATTGAAAACGGTGTTGTACAAACCAATATGCTTAGGAAACTAAGGTTTACTGTTGACCAATTAGAGATGAGATTAAGGCAACAAGGAATCACACGTTTTGAGGATGTTAAAATAGCCACTTTAGAACCTAATGGCCAACTTGGATACGAACTGACTCGTGAGGCGAAACCAGTGACCATAGGTGACTTAGAAAAAATGCTCCCACAACTTATTGTGCAGCTACAACAGCAACAGAATAGCCCGGGACCATTATTTAAAGAGGTTCAGAATCACCAACATGAGGATCCGCATCCTAATAGATTAAATTAAAAACCGACTACAATTAAATGATGTAGTCGGTTTTTGTATAGGAGCATTTATTACTGTATTTTAATCCAGACGTAGCCAAAATCGGTATGAATTCGATACCAATCTCCATTTTTACGATAGGCGAAATAAGTACCAGGATCTAAATAACCAATTTTAGTATCCGCTTTTTTGTGATACATTGCTTTTCTAGTATTGGTATGGACTATTTGTACAGCAGTATATACTACTTCCTCTGGTTTTATTTTTACCACTTTTTTATCTTTTGGATTTAATACAGTAAATTCTTCTCCGTCTTGTTTTAAAACGGTAAGTGTTTGGCCGTGGTATGGACTTTTCCGATCGTTCACTCTAATTTGTCGGTCTAGGGTTGGATGTAAGGGGTCTTTTTTTGTGAATTCATTTATAGGTACTTGAACAAGTCCATACCCAAAATGTGAATCTCTACCAACTTCCCCTAAGTCTAATGCAGTAGATTGTAAAAGCTGTCTTAAATCGATATTGCTCTTCTCCGGAAACCTTTCTTTTAGAAGAGCTAAAATTCCTGTAACATGTGCGGAGGCTAGGGTTGTTCCGCTAGATGTAGAATATAAGTGACTTTCATCAAGGCTATACATTGATACCCCAGGTGCTGCAAGCTCTATTTCGGGACCAAAGCATGAGAAACCAGCTTTTTCAATATTTTGATTAATAGCAGAAACAGCAATAACGCTATCGAATTTCGCGGGGTATCGAACATCTCTGTTTGTATTCCCGGCTGAACCTACAATTAATATACCGTTTTCATAAGCTCTATTAAGTGCTGCCTCTAATTCAGGACTGTAAATTTCGGTACTCCAACTAAAATGAATAATGTCCATTTTGTTATCAATGGACCATTCAATAGCCTTGACTATATCCTCAAAATTACCTTTTCGCTTACTATCAAGTGTTTTTAGAGAGTAAATTTCTGATCCCGGGGCAATACCTTTAATTCCAATATTATTGTGTTTAGCTCCTATAAGCCCAGCTACATAGCTTCCATGGCCGTGATCGTCTTCATAATTAGTTGTATAGGGGACAAACGACTGACCACCGCTTAGGTCTAAGTCCGGATGATTTTGAGTAACCCCAGTATCTAAAATAGATATTTTCACACCTTTACCACTATAGCCTAACTGATGTGCTTCAGTAACTTTGGTAGGAACCGATCCCCAGTTTGTTATTTCTGGTTGTTCTATATTGTCAACTTGAATAGGACTAGTCAATAACAATGATGCCAGTAAAAAGTTTTTCATATATGATTCCTCTTGTTTCTTTTATAATCTCTCAATGACGTTTAATCTATATATCTCCTTAAACGATGAGTATTAGAATTCAATGTCTAATTTTATCAAAAAATAGCTAAATTTACAATTTCTTCTTTTAATTGAAAATAAAAAGTGGGCTAACTTAGCCCACTTCATTATCTACTCTACATGAATCCATTCAGTGAGAACCGATGGATCCTCAATTTTAAAGAAAGTTTGTGTATATCTAAACCACTCATGTGCATCTACTTCTTTGTATGAGTAGAAGTTTACATAAGTTTTTAAGTAAGAACGAGCTGTCTCAAAGTCACCAGAAAGCTTCCAAAGTTCGACAGAGGGTACTTTATAATTTGCTACTGAGAATCCACCATTAGTATATTCATGTAGAGGTAAATGTGCCTTTTTTAAATTATTATTTATTCTATCTCTTACAATCATTTCTTTCCCGAATTCAAACACTTCTTTTTCACTTAATTTTTTTTGATCCATAAAGTAGAGGTGAGTAGCAAAGTCAGTAAGCCCTTCATCTACCCATGTATGATGGTAAGAATGGTTACTAACCAATCCATAAAACCATTGGTGAGCAATTTCATGAACTATTGTATGTTCATGAATTTCACCGCCAGTAACCGTTACAATTCCAGGATACTCCATTCCACCTTCAGCCATAATGACATCTAATTGTTTGTATGGGTATTTTCCGATATATTTATTAAAATATCGAAGCGAATCAACTGATACATCTAGGGCTGAAGCAATCCTTTTTTCATCAATAGAATGGGCGAATACACGTACCTCAACACCAGCTACTTTCTTAGCTTGCATTTTCATATTTGTGGTGATAGCAAGGAAAAATTCTTTGCTATTTTTTAATGTTAACGTCCCTTTAGGACCTTGTTTTTTGGCTTCTTTTTCGTCGGAGCTAATAATAGTAAAACCTTCTGGAACCTCGTAGTTAACCGTAAAATCACTAAAGCCAGTATTATAGGATTCTCCCGTGGGTAAATATGGTTCTTTATCCCAACCAGAGCGGTAAGTTGCAAGCATAGGATACCATTGTGCTAAGTAGTAATTGTTTTCACTAAAAGAGAAACGAAACCCGTTTTCAGGAAGTGTAAATTTGTAATCAATAGATACTACAGCTTTCCCATTAGGAGCTAAAGGTTTATTAACTAGAAGTTGCAGAGTATCGTTTACTAATTGATACTCCACTTTCTCACCATCAATGCTGACATGAGTAATATCAGCGGTAGAGGGGTTGCTTAAGTGTTCAGGCTTCCATTTTTCAGTAAAAGAGTTTGGGATAAAATAAAATATAATATCATCCCAAGTGTCTTCTGAAAGGTTGTCTATTTTAATCGTACTAGAAGCCGTAAACTTACCATCCTCAGCTAGTTTTATGCTTAGGTCATATTTTGCTTTATTTTCAGTTACAAATCCTTCTGGTTTAAAAGAAGCTATAGATTCATCTTTCCTACTTAAATCAACAGGTCGTTGAGTCGCTTTTTTAAATGTAAGTTTTTCTTCTCTGGCTTGAGTATCTGTTTCCTTATTTTCGTCTGTTTCTTCTACCTTTTCTTTCTCTACTGGTTTAGAAACAGTTATTTCTTCTTTTTGTACACAGCCTACTAAGAGAAGTGAGAGCATGGATAAGCAAAAGAAATACCTTTTAAGCATGTATTATTCCCCCTTTATGTTTCTTCCTTAATTATACATTTTAATCCTTGGTTTCTTCCATTTTTTTCTATTATAATAGTTTTTGTGTGTAATAGAATCTTGACATTCTACTAGTTCTCAATGGATCTGTGGTATACATGCTCTATTGGGCTTAAAAGGTTATATTACGAAAACAGCCTTTATATATAAGGGTGTTTGCTAAAATTTTTACTGAAGAATTATTATGTATGATAGGAATGGACGATATTCGAATTTTGATTTAAAAAAAGGAAAGTCTACCTATATCATCGAATAATAAATTTTAGAAAGGGGAAATAAAAGTGAATAATATACTAGTATTAGGTGGTACACAGTTCTTTGGTAAACGACTTGTAGAGAGATTAATAGAAGAAGGTAAAAATGTTACGATCGCAACAAGAGGGAAAACAGCAGATTCTTTTGGAGATAAGGTTAATCGTCTAATTCTAGATAGGGAAGATAAAGATTCAATTATTTCTGCTCTAAAAGGTCAAACGTGGGATATTGTTTATGACCAAACATGTTACTCTCCGCAAGAGGTTAAAGATGTAGCGGATGTTCTAAAAGGGAAAGTAAAACGCTATATTTTTACATCCTCTCAAGCTGTATATGATTATGGTACACTTCACAAAGAAGAGAACTTTAACCCAAATGAGTTTAAGTATGAATTTAAAGGTAGAAGAGAGTACCCGGGATACGAGGGTTATCAAGAAGCGAAAAGGGCAGCAGAGGCTTATCTTTTTCAAGAAACCGATTTTGAAGTAGTTGCCGTTCGTTTTTCAATTGTAGTTGGAAGAGATGACTATACTAACAGATTAAAGTTCCATGTAGATAAAGTACTGAATGATGAACCCATTGGGATTAAAAATGTAGATAGTAGATACGGTTACATTTTATCTCATGAGGCAGCTTCGTTCTTATATGAAATCGGACAGTCCTCATTTACTGGCCCAATTAACCCTGGATGTGCTGGGGATATATCTATGAGAGAATTGTTAGACATGATCGAAAATCAAACAGGAAAAAGCGCCATTGTAACGGATGAATTAAATCAAACCAATGCATCTCCTTTTTCTTTACCTGGTTCTTGGTCAACAAATACAGAAAAAGCAGAAACTCTTGGCTTTACATTTTCCGACTTACACAAAACATTAAACGAATTGATTGAGTTTTATAAAAGTGAAAATGTGAAAGTTGTTAATAAATAAGATTTAATGAAGAGGCTGTCTAATTAGTAACTAAATATAAGAAGTAGAGAAAATAGATTTTTCTTTATCTATTTAGTTTAAAGCACTGAGTTGATTGGAGGGGAAGGCACTTGACTCCTGCGGGATGCAGAGGAAAGGTCGAGACCCCGCAGACGGTATGAGGAGGCTCGACTTCCTCCCCGCGGAAAGCAAGTGCCTGGACCGGAAATCAACGGACAAAGTTACTAGAACAATTGAAATAATCAATAGTTTAATAAAACGAGGTCTGTCCTTTGTAATAATGAAATATTGGACAGACCCTTTTGATATATATAAACTAAATTTATAAATAAACTAGACAGAAACGCAAATGTGTTGTAAAATAAAATTTCTTGATATTTTTGAGTCGATATTATTCTTAGGCTGCAAAGAATATAAAAGATTTAACCATTATTTATTCGGATTCGTTCGTAACAGATAATGCTCTTATTAATATGGCCTTTTACAGTGTGTACTGTGAAAAGAGCTTTGTAAGTGAATGTGAGTAAAGAAAGAGTAATAAGCATAATCCATCAATGTATACTTGTTTCGACTTAATTCAAAAAATCGAAAAAAGTTAGATGGTTTTCCTCATACATCTCCTTTTTCATTAACCCAATTATTCTCATCAACACTTGATTATCCTTTTCTTATTTATTTTTTTCGAGAAGTATTTATGGAGTATTATTTACTATAAGTAATATAGTACCTGATTCTGACTGGCACGGCCTAGGAGCCGTAAGGATGAAAGAGAGGTAGGGCTTTCGTTGTTTTAGGTTTTATAGGTTTACAAACAAATCCCCCTCAAAGATATCAGTAAAGGACAATAATACCGCTTATTGTCCTTTTATTTTTTTGAAAAATTGACATTTAATTATAAAAAACGGATAAAAACACGAACGTTATTAGAAAATTTTGTTGTATTATTTGTGTTTATTACATATAATGAATTTGTAAATACATACGGATTTTAGACACAAAATTAAATAGATACTCTAAAAAATCGCAGTAACTGACGACAATGTGGAAATAACCACAGGGGAGCTGCGTCGCTGTATAGCCGGTCGTCTGGGCAGAGATAAGGGATACCCTTGTCTCTTTTTACATTCCAGGAGGGGTATATATGTTAGAGAAAATCATTTTAGACGGCAACTTAGTGGCAAATGACATTAAAGAAGGATTAAAGGAAAGGGTTGTTCAACTTAAAAGTCAAGGAATTACACCTTGTTTAGCAACTGTTTTAGTTGGTAATGATCCATCTTCTGCTACATATGTGAAAATGAAAGGAAACGCTTGTGCCCGTCTAGGAATTGATTCTAGAAGAATACATTTACCTGAAACAACGACAACGGAAGAACTAATCAAAACGATTAATGATCTGAATGATGATGAGACGGTACACGGTATTTTGCTACAACATCCTGTACCTAGCCAAATTGATGAGAGAGCAGCTTTCGAAGAGATTTCTCTTGATAAAGATGTCGATGGTGTGACAAGTTGGGGGTATGGACAAACAGCTTTAGGATTTGGTGTTTATCCATCTTGTACTCCTGCAGCTATCCTTAAAATCATGGAGTATTATAACATTGAAACTAAAGGGAAGCATGCTGTAGTAGTCGGAAGAAGTCCAATTCTAGGGAAGCCTGTTTCTGCACTGCTTTTAAATAAAAACGCTACTGTTACTACTTGTCATTCTTATACAGAAAACTTACCAAAATTAGTAGAGCAAGCCGATATTGTGATTGCAGCTGTAGGAAAACCGAGTTTTATTAAAGGTGACTGGCTTAAAACAGGTGCAATCGTGTTAGATGCTGGTTACAATCCAGGTAATATAGGAGATGTGGAATACGAATCTTGCTTTGAGAAAGCTTCTGCCATTACTCCTGTTCCTGGTGGAGTAGGGCCTGTAACCATTTCGATGTTATTGAAACATACAGTTGATTCAGCAGAAAAAAAGTTAGCACAATTTGTCTAAATAGGTATTTAATCAACACAATAGGAAATGGATAATCTATCTAACCAAAGATTAGAAACAAAGTTAGTCATATATATTGACTTTGATAGCATTATTCATTATTATTAGGGTAACGCTATAAAGTTCGGTATATATTTTTGGATAAGTGGTCGTAGCTGCAAATGTAATGTAGGCGATTTTGATCCTTACATTATTGCCACAGCTACGACTTTTTCATTTTTAAATTATATATTTTGTACTTATGGTGAACATTTTTTTGGAGGTTTTACACATGAACACAGGTAAAGTAAAATGGTTTAACGCAGAAAAAGGTTTCGGATTCATCGAGTCTTCAGAAGGTCAAGATGTATTCGTTCACTTCTCAGCTATCCAAACTGAAGGTTTCAAAACTTTAGAAGAAGGTCAAGCTGTAACTTTCGAAATCGTTGAAGGCAACCGTGGCCCTCAAGCTGCTAACGTTACTAAAGCATAATAAATAATTAATTGTTGGGTGATGCTTATCAATTAAGCATCACCTTTTTAATTTGTTGTTAGCAGTTTAATAAAGAGAATCGAGCAGTTAGAATCTGTCTAGCTCCAGGTGCAGAAATAGTTATAAGTTCCGTATAGAAGGATAGAACATACCTACTATTGCTAATACTTATTATGAAGGCAAGCGCCTTAAGCTTTTCTTTGTGTTGAGGGCATATCTTCGTAAGGCTCCAAAAGTGTAATCCTCGAAGGCTAGTCGCCTTCTGTAGAGCTTTCCTTAATAAGGTGTACAATAGCACCATTTCCCTCATTCAAAAAAACACTTCCGATAAAAGGTAAAAGAAAATTCCGTTTGTTTGTTTGAAAACAATTTTTTTTTGGAAAAGTAAAAGTGAGAAAAGGGCAGAATAATCATATAGGTTTTTAATCTAAGGAGGAACAATTAATTTGACAACTACATTTTCGGATTTTGGTCTTAGTAATGAATTAGTTAAAGCATTATCAAACATGGGGTTTGAAGAACCAACTCCAATTCAATCACAGGCAATTCCAATTGCTATGCAAGGAAAAGACATGATTGGGCAAGCACAAACTGGTACAGGGAAAACAACTGCTTTTGGTGTACCTCTATTAGAAAAAGTATCAGTAGATGGTGGCATTCAAGGTGTTGTAGTTGCTCCAACTAGAGAACTTGCTGTGCAGGTAGCAGAAGAACTTAACCGAATTGGTCAAGTAAAGGGTATCCGCACTCTTCCAATTTATGGTGGGCAAGATATTAATCGCCAAATTCGTTCTTTAAAAAACAGACCACAAATTATCGCTGCAACACCTGGTCGTCTTATTGACCATTTAGATAGAAAAACAATCAAGTTAAATAACATCAAAATGGTAGTCCTAGATGAAGCTGATGAAATGTTAAACATGGGCTTTATTGAAGACATTGAAAGAATTTTAAGTGATGTACCAGAAGAACGTCAAACTTTGCTATTCTCTGCTACTATGCCAAAACGAATTCAATCATTAGCAGAGAGATTTATGGTAGAGCCAGAGTTAGTTAAAGTTAAGGCTAAAGAAATGACTGTAACAAATATCGAACAGTTTTATTTGGAAGTTCACGAAAAACAAAAGTTTGATGTTCTTACAAGTCTTTTGGATATCGAATCTCCAGAACTGGCTATTGTTTTCGGTCGTACGAAAAAGCGCGTTGATGAAGTGGTAGAAGGTTTAATCAAGCGTGGTTACTCTGCAGAGGGGATTCACGGGGATATCCCACAATCGAAGCGTGATCAAGTTATTCGTCGTTTCAAAGATCAAACAATTGAAATCATGGTAGCAACAGATGTAGCAGCACGTGGTTTAGACATTAGTGGAGTTTCTCATGTTTATAACTTTGATATTCCACAAGATCCTGAAAGCTATGTTCACCGTATTGGAAGAACTGGTCGTGCAGGTAAAAAAGGTCTTGCATACACATTTGTATCACCTAGAGAAATCGATCACTTGAAAATTATCGAGCAAGTTACAAAGAAAAAGATGACAAAGAAACCGATACCTAGCTTTAAAGATGTAATTGCAGGTAACCAACAAGCGACGATTAATAAAATCATGAGAGTAATCGAGCAAGAAGATTACTCCGACTATAAGAGAACAGCTGAAACATTATTAGAAGATATGGATTCAGTGACTTTGTTATCAGCTACACTTAAGCTTTTAACAAAAGAGCCAGATGTGACTCCAATCAAATTATCAGCTATCGAGCCACTAAGATCTAGAAAACCTAAAGCAAGCAGAGATAGAAACCGTTCAGGTGACCGTAATAGAAGTAAAGATAGAGGCAGAGATCGAGGCAGAGATAGAGATCGCGACCGCGATAGAAGCAAAGATGGAGGCAAAGACAGAGGTAGTAGACCAAGAAATAAAAATAAAAATCAATAAATGTCTAAATTTATGATTTAAATTTAAAAAATTAGGCAAAATAAGTAATGTGATACAAAGTTATCATCAAATTAGAGTTTTCGAATTTTAGGAGGAAATTTTTCATGGCAACTGGTAAAGTAAAATGGTTTAATTCAGAAAAAGGTTTTGGATTTATTGAAGTAGAAGGCGGCGAAGATGTATTCGTTCACTTCTCAGCTATCCAAAGCGAAGGATTTAAGTCCCTAGATGAAGGTCAAGAAGTAAGCTTTGACATCGAGCAAGGGCAACGTGGACCACAAGCTGTTAATGTACAAAAACTATAATGGTTCCTACTAGAGTTCCTCTTTAAGGGGAACTCTTTTTACTTGGGATTTTTTTAATTAACTTTATAAGAAATAGTAATGAGAGTAATTATTCTGTCGGATACATGATTAATGATAAGTTACATTTTAAACATGTCTATTTTGATGATAAATCATAAGAAATAGTTTAAGCTAAGAATTAGCTAGAAAGCTAATACATATATGAGGTGAAAAAATGAAAACTTTTAATGTAAACTTTCATAAAGAAGACCAAATCAATGCTATGCAAGTGCAAAAATTAACGGAAGAAGAGTTTGAGAAAGTTTCAGAAGGTGGTACTAGACATTTATTTGAATTGGATACGAATATCGGTTATTTTATCTATTTCGATGCAATTGATAGTAATGGAGTGGAATCGTATTTAGTTCTACATTATCAGGAGAATAGCGAAGATCCATCGGGTTGTTATTCTTTTGAGCTTAAAGACTTTTATCAGTTTTCAGCTCTTTACTTGAGTGATTTAAGTTATTCTTCTGAAACAAGTGATGAAAATGAGGAAGAAGAGTATACGCCAATCCATCATTTAGCCCATTTAATGCATCATATTATTGAAGAAGGTAAAAACATTTAAGATTACATAAAACTGCTAAAAATGCCCATAAAAAAAGAGCAGATTTGCTCTTTTTTTATTCCTCAATTAAATGCTCTTGACAATATGCTTTTATTAATGACTCTTCATCTTCTTCAAGTTCAAATTCTAAAACTTTCTCTGTATTGTTTTCAAAAATATGATAATGTGAAATTCTAGAGCCGTTTTCATCCACTATGTACAGCACTTTAATTCTTAAACCATGTTCTGAGTATAGTTCGTCATCCTCTGGAACCTCTATATTTAAGAAAAATTCATAACGATCACCTGATAATATTCCAAATGGATCCTCAATTTTTTCAACAGTGTGGCTAATAATCTCCATCTGTTTCACCCTCTCTATGTAAAGACTGCATTTTATATTATACACATTTTTTTTGAAAATAGTTTCTTTAAAAAACTTTAAGGAAGATTTATTAATGAAATGGCTAGGATGACACTTATCAATTAATTAAAATTAAGGTAGTATTAATTAATAATAAGTTAAATGTATAAGTGTTACGCTAAGTTTTGCTATACTCGTGTCTATACAGGCACAAATATAGTTATATTATAAGTAGAAGTTTTAAATGGGATTTTTTGGTGCAGGAAAGTCTTTGAGGGATAGTCATTTCTATATATACAAGGAGTCATTAAATGAAAGAAGTTCAAGAAACTGTGCAACAATTAAATAATGAACAGGAACTTTTAAAGGAACTTAACTTTTATAAGGGGCTTGTAGATAAACTACCTTTCTCTTTGGAATACATAGATCCTGAATTACAGTTACAGTTGAAAAAAGAGAGTATGGGGAAAGGAGTTTTGTCTCCTTATAAGGGTCCAGTAAAGAAACGTGAGATGAATCTCGACTCCCATTATATGATCCCTTTTGAGGAAATAGAGTCATTTCTGAATCCAATATTAGATTTAGTTCCTCATCATATTGTATTTATAGATAAAGAAGGCAGAATTACACTATGTAATTTACAAGCTGCTAATGATTTAAATATTGAACGGAATGAAATTATTGGGAAACACATTAGAGATTTATTAAAAATTCCTGACGCCCAAATCAATATGTTAGAAACCTTAGCTACTGGTAATCCGATTATTAACCGAGAAGTCCTAGATAAAAACTATGGAATTAATAATACACGAATCATTAGAAATCCGGATGGTTCAATTGAAAGAGTATTAGGTATTTTTCAATTTTTGAATGCGATAAAGGAAGCGGAAAAACAAGCCATTGCGGGAAGAATCGCTGCTGGTATAGCACATGAGGTGAGAAATCCACTCACAACGGTACGAGGATATTTGCAGCTATTACAAAATCGGGTTGATGTAGAAACTGCCTCTTTATTTTCAAATTTACTCATTCCTGAGATTGATCGGGCTAATAAAATCATTTCCGATTTCTTAAGAATGGCCAAACCTTCACAAACAACGGAAGAGGCTGTAAAAATTACTGAGTTTGTAAGTGACTACCTGGCAAATTTTCTTAACAGTGAGGCACTATTCCATAATGTTGAGATAATCTATCATATAGAAGAAGTTGCGGAAAGCAGCTGTTTCATAGGAGATAAAGATGAGTTATTTCAAGTTTTTATTAATTTATTTCGAAATTCACTTCAAGCAAAATCCGAAAATACATTAAAAATTACGATCAAGACTGAAGTAGTCGGTAATAAGGTAAGGTTTACTTTTTCCGATAATGGTAAAGGAATAAGTGCCTCTATTCTAAATCACGTATTTGACCCTTTCTTTACTACGAAAGACGATGGAACTGGCTTAGGCTTATCGGTTTCAAAAAAAATCGTTGAGAACCATAAGGGAACAATGAATGTAAGTAGTAGTCGTGAGGGAACTCATTTTTATATTGAGCTTCCAGTAACATGTCATGAATGTAAATAAAAGATAAAGACCTCTTCATCTGTTGATGAGGTCTTTTTGATTCGTTCAAAATGTTGCACCTTTTGTTCTTTTATTGGGCAGGTCCACAAACCAAGTTGTTTTGGCTAAATATGATATAAAAAAGGGAATGTAAATATAATGGATGTTTAATTGAAAGGAATGGTCTTATGTCAATCATTTTCGGACCCGTTCAAATAAAGAATGTATCCGGAGGAAATATACAATTTGGTGACATTTATCGTTATAGTCCATCATCAAATTCAAGCTCTACCTCGGGGTCCGGTTCAGAAAACAGTGGTGGCGTTGTTTTGACAAATAACGGTGCCAGTACATCACAGCGGCTAAACCCCTTTTTAAATGATTTACTAATAGACACAACCATTTCAGCACAACAAAGTGCACTAAATAATCAGCCGGATTCAGGCGGACCAACAGGGAGTGAGGCATAACTTCTCCTTTTAAAAGGAGACCTTAATACATAACTCCTTCCATTTCATCGAACAATAGACATAAGTCTGAAAAGTATTGGTGAAAGGGGAGGAAGTAGTGGCGAATAAAAGTGCTGAAAAAGGAGATTTGCTTTGGTGGCAGCTCTCATTATTAGGAATCGGTAGTATTATTGGTACCGGATTTTTCCTTGGTTCGAGTATTGCTATACAAATGGCTGGTCCTTCTGTCTTAATAGCTTATCTTCTTGCGGGTACAGGTGCCATTATTGTATATGATTCACTAGGAAGAATGTCAGCACAAGATCCTCAAAAGGGATCCTTTCGATCTTATGCGAAAAAAGCATTTGGACCTTGGGCAGGGTTTAGTAGTGGATGGGTTTATTGGTCTGCTGAAATGTTGATTATGGGAAGCCAATTGACAGCCTTATCCATTTTTACAAAATTTTGGTTTCCAAGTATTCCTTTATGGGTATTTTCATCCATCTATGCCGTGCTGGGAATTATTGTCGTTCTTTTAGGTAGTAAAGGGTTTGAAAAAGTTGAAAATATATTAGGTGTTATAAAAATTTCTGCTATTCTTATGTTCATAATTATTGCATTACTAGCGATCTTTGGTGTAATAGGGGGTAACGCTAGTATAAGTGGGTTACCAGACACTTTTCGTGAATACTTACCTAAAGGCTTTCTAGGGTTATGGGGAGCATTAATCTTTGGTTTCTATGGCTTTGGTGGGATTGAAGTCATGGGCATTATGGCTACTAGGTTGAAAAATAAAGAAGACGCGCCAAAAGCCGGGAAGATTATGTTAGTTACGTTGATTATCATTTATTTAATATCCATAGGACTAGCTATCACTTTAGTGCCTTTATCTGATTTTAACGATAAGCAAAGTCCATTCGTAACAGCCCTACACAATTATGATAATCTGAAGTTTGTTCCACATGTATTTAACGGGGCACTAATTATTGCAGGGTTCTCGACTATGTCTGCTTCGTTATTTGCTGTTACTACCATGCTTGTCACGATGGCAGAGGACAGTGACGCCCCGAAAAAGTTAGCTCAAAAGGGTAAGTTGAAAATTCCTACACTAGCATTAGCCCTGACTGTTTCAGGTCTTGCAACTTCCGTAATACTGGCATTAGTGATGCCTGACAGTTTGTATAAATATATAACAACGGCAGCTAGTTTAATGTTGCTCTATAATTGGATTTTAGTGTTGTTCTCTGCACCTAGGTTAATTCATATTACACATTTTGACCAAATAAAAAGATACTTAGGGATGGCCTTTATATTCCTTGCCATTACGGGGACACTCGCTGACAAATCTACTCGACCAGGATTATTTGTTAGTTTAGCTTTCTTACTGATTATTTCAACAGCCACAATCATATTACATTTTGTTCGCATTAAGCAAAGAGCTAAGAAACTTAGAAATCATCGCATTTCTAAACCTCGTAAACCTCGAAGATAAAATTAACCTTCCACCTAGGTTTTGGTGGAAGGTTATTCATTTTATCCAAAAAGCACTTTGTACGCTTCATATCCAAAATATATACCAAAGCCAATAAGTGAAATACTTGAAATAATGGTAATAATGGTTAGCACCTTTGTTGTTAGTAGTTTTCTGAAGCTACTAGCAACTCCTGCCATAGAAACGTCCCAAATAACTAAGCCTAAAATGATGGCACTACTATAAATGAGCAACTGGCTGGTATCATATGTAGAAGCGGTCTTCGCTAAAACAGAGCCATAGATTCCTAGCCAAAATAGAATCGTTAGCGGGTTAGAAATGGCCATGAAAAATCCGGTAAAAAAGGATTTCTTTAAAGTTTCATCTTTAGTTCTAGATGACATTTCAAACTTACCAGCCCCAAGTAGACTCTCTATTCCAGTATAAAGCAAAACAAAGCAGCCAAATAACCATAAGAATGTCTTTACGATAGGGATTTCAATAAATTGTGATAATCCTAAAAAGACAGTCATCATGTAAGCGATATCGGCTGCTACAGACCCTAATCCTAATACCCATGCATTTAAAAACCCATGTTTAATTCCCTTATCCATTTGTGCAGCGTTAATTGGACCAATAGGTGCAGCTAAAGAGAGGCCAAGAAAGACATAACTTATAAATACGCTCATTGAAAATATCCTCCTGAAAACAGTTACTGTGCTTGTACACAGTTTATTCACGAGGATGGACATGTATCACTATTTAATTGTTTTATATTTTATAAGTATAAAATCCAGAAAGTAATTTCATTGACTACTAGAGTGTTAGGAGGAAGGGTTGAAAATAACCTCTAGTTTCCTAAAGGTTATGTCTTAAATTAATCATTTTCAAATTCTTCAGCTTGTGCACGTTCATTTAAATAGGTGTTTAAAGTGGTTGCGAACTGAACGGACTGCAAGCTCATTTCTTCCTCTAATCCAAAATGATCCTTTCTAGAATGTTTTTTATTATCCTCATTAAAGTCTTTTTCATTCAAACAAAATCACCTCAGTAATAACATGGACCAATTATATTATAGTTATCCATACTCAAAGACAAAATTTAATCTTAAAACATGTCTATAGGAATTAAATTTTTCTTTTAGAATATAATGGAGGGTGGGGAAATTTATGAGGGGAAAAATGATCAAAAAATCAGTATAAAGTCTAGACAAATCTAGTTGAATAGTATATATTTAATATTTTTATGTATTATGGATATACAAAGCATAAAAAAAATGTTAAAATATAAAAATGATTT
This sequence comes from Robertmurraya mangrovi, assembly GCF_034427655.1. Classification (NCBI taxonomy): domain Bacteria; kingdom Bacillati; phylum Bacillota; class Bacilli; order Caryophanales; family Bacillaceae; genus Robertmurraya; species Robertmurraya mangrovi. Next base: position 64,896 of record NZ_JAXOFX010000016.1, on the reverse strand, counting down.
TACTTTTTGTATTCAATTCACTTATTATAAAGAGTTAGCGCTTTAGTGGTACTTTTTATAATGAGTGGTTTTTTATTTCCTTCAGGTTCTTTTATTAGGAAAATGTCAACTTTATTAGGAGTGAGATGTATGGGATTCGGTAAGAGAAATCAAGAAGAAGTCGTTACAGAAGAAACTAAAATTTGGGTATGTAAATCAGAAGAATGTAATTGTTGGTTACGTGACAACTTTAAAAGTAGCGAAGAACCAACTTGTCCAATTTGTAACAGTGAAATGGAACAATCTACAAGAGTTCTTGAAGTCATTCATAATCCCGTGAGACATCCATAAACCATATATAATAATAAAGAGCCTGTTCTGTATAGAGCAGGTTCTTTATTATTTATTTATGAATCTATTATTTTACATATCATGAAACTCCCGTGTCTTTTTCAAAAGCAAAAGAACGGACAAAATAGATTAATAATACCATCTTTTAGATAAAAACCGATTTTAAAAGAAATTTATCTTGATTTCATAAAGTAATAAAGATACAATACAAATCGTAACATTTACGATTTGTTAACTAAACAAATGTAAGAAAGGTGGTTGTACAAAAATTATATTTATTAATACATATAATAATTCGTAATTTTTTAATCTAAATAAGCAACCAGATAATATATATAACTTTTGAGATATATTTTTAAAACTTAACTATATTCATTAAATCGTAATCATTTCAATTTAGGGGGAATACATACATTATGAAAAGAATGAAACTTGCATTGCTATTAAGCATAATATTAACTTTCTTATCTGCATGTTCTACAGAGAATTCTAGCAAGGAGGAAGTAAATAGTTCAGGAGATCATTTAAAAGAATTAACTTTCTTATCAAACTTTCCAAGTGAGACTCTAGATCCACATTTGAATTGGACGCCATTGAGAGCGGGAATGGTAGAAACTCTTGTTAAAATGACAGAAGATTTAAAGCTAGAGCCCTGGCTAGCAGAAGAATGGAAAAGCGAAGATAATGGGCAAACTTGGATATTTAAGATTAGAGACGATATTACATTTCAAAATGGAAATAAATTAGATGGAGAAGCCGTTAAAGCATCTTTAGAAAGAAATATTCAAGTTAGTGAAGCAATGAAAGCTTCTTTAAAAATTAAATCTATCCGTTCTGAAGGACAAATGGTCGTGATTAAGACAGAGCAACCGCTTCCACAATTTCCATCAGAGTTGGTGCATCCAAATACAGCAATCATTGACGTTAGCGAGTCAAAAATAGAACAATCACCTGTTGGTACAGGACCGTTTAAAGTAGTAAGTTACGAGGCTAACAGTAAATTGGTCTTAGATAAGTATCAAGGCTATTGGGATGGGAAAGTACAACTAGACCGAGCTACTTTAACATTTAATGAAGACGCTAACGCTCGAACACTTGCATTACAAGCAGGGGACGCAGATATCGTTTACCGTCCTGCAATTGAAAGTTTAGAAACACTTGCTACTGAGCAATCAAATGTAATTACAGTTGTTCCAAGCTTAAGAACTCATTTATTAATGTACAACATGAGTAATGAAACATTAAAAGATATAAATGTTAGAAAAGCTTTTGATGCTTTAATTAATAGAAATGAAGTGGTAGAAAGTATAATGGCTGGCCAAGCAACTGTAGCAAATGGTCCGTTTTTACCTGAATTTCCATTTACTCCAAATTACGAGGTAAAGAGCTTTGGAATAGATCTTGCTAAAAAGCACTTAGAAGCAGCAGGTTATGAGATTAAAGATGGCAAAGCTTTAAAAGATGGTAAGCAATTATCATTACAGTTGTTCACTTATTCTTATAGACCAGAACTTCCTTTGATTGCTCAACTAATCCAATCGAATGCTAAACAGATTGGTATCAATATAGAGATTCAAATTGTTGAGAATATCGACGAGTATTTATCTCAAAACAGCGACTGGGGTTTAGCCACATATAGCTTGAATACTGCGCCAAGGGGTGACGCAAGTTATTTCTTAAACTCCGCATATATGGTAGGCGGAGCTTTAAATCCGGGACACCTAAAGCATGATAAATTGATTGAGAAGATTAACGAGCTTAATAAGACAGTAGATGAAGGGGAACGCAATCTAATAGCGAAAGACGCTATTACAATCATAGATCAAGAAAGATTACATTCATTTATTGTCTATCCAAACAATTTTGCAGCATATAAAAACAAGGTTCAAAACTGGAATTTAAGTAAGAGTGAGTTCTATGTTTTAACAAAAGATACAGGTGTGAAATAAAGTGAAGCAAATAGGAAAAAGATTAATAGAACTGCTCCTATTTCTGCTCATTCTTTCTTTTATTAGCTTTCTTATTATGAAGTTAACACCAGGTGACCCTGTTAGATTCATGTTAAATGTAGATGATGTTTCTATCAGTGAGGAACAGATTGAAAGTTTAAGAGAAGAGTTAGGTTTTAATGACCCAGTGTATATTCAATTTGGTCGGTGGGTTTTACGTTTCTTTCAGTTTGATTTAGGTCAATCTTTCATGACCAATCAACCAGTCACTGAGGAGTTAGCCAAAAGAATACCTGCCTCTTTAGCATTAACTTTTTCAGCTTTACTTATATTAACAGTAATTTCGGTACCTATTGGAACACTTTCAGCGCTTTACAAAGATACATGGGTTGATCATTTGAGTAGGGCTTTTGCATTAATTGGAGCATCCGTACCTAGCTTTTGGCTTGGTTTATTGTTCATCCAATTATTCTCGGTTAGATTAGGTTGGTTACCATCTATGGGGAAAGGAACCATTCTACATATGATTTTACCATCTCTCACACTTGGGCTGGTTATGGCTGCTGTATATGTTAGATTATTACGTTCTAGCTTACTAGAAAGCTTAGGTCAAGATTTCATAAAATCCGCGAAGGCTAGAGGACTAAGTAGTAGTAGGATTTTCTTTTTTCATGCATTTAGACATAGTTTAATTCCAGTAATAACCGTCCTGGGTGTTAGCTTAGGGAGCTTACTTGGAGGGGCAGTTATCATTGAGGTTTTATTTGCGTATCCAGGTGTCGGTAAACTAGCTGTTGATGCAATTGTTAGAAGGGATTACCCAGTTATACAAGGTTATATATTATTTATGGGTCTCTTTGTAGTAACCATAAACATATTGGTTGATTTATCATATCGCTTTCTTAACCCAGAGATTCGTTTAAAGGAGCTAGATCGTAATTGATACAAACTTTGCTTTTATCAAGAAACCCTTACAGAGTAGTAATCCTAGTTCTACTAGCATTATCTGTTATTTTAATGACAGTACCGGTTTTAGTCCCGTTTGACCCAAACCATGTAGACATGGGAAATCGACTTCAACCTATTAGTGTAGAACACCTTCTTGGAACGGACCATTTAGGGAGAGATCTGTTTTCCCGAATATTAGTAGGAGCACAAACAACTGTTGGTACCAGTATCTTTGTATTATCCATTGCTCTATTGATTGGCATCCCAATTGGTCTTATATCTGGTTATATAGGAGGAAGAATCGATCGTATGATGATGAGGGTGGTCGATGCATTTCTAGCATTTCCTGATTATTTGGTAGCAATCGTTTTAAGTGGCTTGTTAGGACCGGGGATGATTAATTTAGTGATTGCTATTGTGACAGTCAAATGGGTAGGATATACAAGGTTAGTCCGAAGTACGGTCTTATCGGAAAAACAAAAGGATTATATAGCTGGGGCAAAAATTAACGGTCTTAGTTCCTTTCAAATATTACTGAAGCACATGATTCCCCATATTTTAGGGAATGTCATGGTTCTAGCAACGTTAGATATTGGGAAAATCATTCTTATGATTGCTGCACTTTCGTATATTGGTTTGGGTGCTCAGCCCCCATCTCCAGAATGGGGAGCGATGTTAAATGAGGGAAAATCATTTTTTTATAATGCACCTCAATTAATGATAATCCCTGGGCTAAGTATCATGATCATTGTTTTTATATTTAACTTGTTAGGGGACTATTTGAGAGATCGATTCGATGTGAAAGATCAAAAAGGAGGACTCTAATTGTCTGTATTAAAAATAGAAAATTTAACCATAAAAAAACAAGAAGAAACCATTGTGGATAATGTTTGTATAGATATAAAAGCTGGCGAATGGTTAGCATTGGTAGGAGAAAGCGGTAGCGGTAAAAGCGTTACCGCTACCGTTATTGGAGGACTTTTACCAAAAGCATTAAAAATAGAATCTGGTAACATTCTTTTAGAAAATCAAAACATACTAAACTTAAATGAGAGAGCGTTTAGAAAGATTAGAGGAAAACAAATCTCCTATATTTTTCAGGATTATCAAGGTGCATTCTCCCCATTTATTAAAATAGGAAAGCAGTTTGACGAGATGTTAGCATCACACACAACGTGGAAAAAAAGGGAGAGAGTAGAATTAACTCTTCACATGCTTGACAGTGTAAATTTATCAGCACAACAGGTATATAATAACTACCCTTTTCAATTAAGTGGGGGACAAGTGCAGAGAGCTGCAATAGCCATAGCTACTATTTTAAAACCCAAACTATTAATTGCTGATGAACCAACAACGGCATTAGACAGTTTAACGTCTCTAAAAGTACTGGAGCTTATCTACAATTTAAAGGAACAAACAGGCTGTGCTGTTTTGTTTATTACTCATGATTTAAGACATGTGAAAAAATATGCTAACAACTTGAGCATCATGCTTCGTGGGAAGTTAGTGGAGTACGGTGATAAAAAGGAAATCGTAGAAAAGCCTAAACATGAATATACAAAGCAGTTGTTATCAGCTATTCCTCCTTTAAGAAACTCACCAACTAGGTTACTAACTATAAATACTGAAAAGGAAAAAGAAGTCACTATTGTGTAGGAGGAAACATGAAATTAGTGGGAAATAGTATATTAACAGCAAAGAATATAACAAAGAAGTATGCGTGTGGCCATAAGGCAGTTGATAGTATTTCACTAGAAATAAACAAAGGTGAATGTTTAGGGCTAGTAGGGGAAAGTGGGTGTGGGAAAAGTACATTGGCAAGGTGTTTATTATTATTAGAACGATTAGACGAAGGGGAAATCTGGCTGAAAGAAACCCCACTTCATGAGGTTCATCGAGGCACGATAAGAAAAGCTAGAAAGGAAATTCAAGCAGTCTTTCAAAATCCAACCGCTTCATTGAATCCTAAATTGAAAATAATGGATTCATTGATGGAGGCATTGGATTTCCAGAAAGATATTCAACCTTGTTTTTTTAATGGATTTCAAAATGATCGGTTAAAGAAAGCGGAGTACTTGCTAGATATGGTTGGAATATCTAAAACATATCTTCATTCTTATCCTCATGAATTAAGTGGTGGGCAAAAACAAAGAGTACTCATAGCAAGAGCTCTAAGTATTGAACCTTCCCTAATCATCCTAGATGAACCAACAGCCAGTTTAGATGTGTCCATACAGGCGAAAATTTTAAATTTATTAAAAGATTTACAAGACCAGCTAGGGGTTTCGTATTTATTCATTTCACATGACCTCGCTGCGGTAAATTTTATGAGTAATCGAATGATGGTCATGCAGCAAGGTAAGATTGTGGATGAATGTACGAAGCAAGATTTATTCTCAGATGAAAGACATACATATACGAGGCAGTTGTTACATGTATTTGAATCCTAGTAATCGAATATTTTATTACGGAACCATGGGGGCTCTCGTTTCATCTTGTTTACAGACTTACTAAATAAACAATCCCAATCATTACAAGTTCGGTCATTCGGTCTGAAGGGTCCCACTTATTTTAAGATAAAGTGGGCAAAGTTTACTATTCCAACATCAATTGATAAAAATATACATCCTGCCATTCCCCAAATTTATATCCAACCTCTTTTAAACAACCAACATTCTTAAAGCGGAACTTTTCGTGAAGCCTTACACTTCCTTCATTCCCGGCGGTTATTCCTCCGAGTAAGGTATGATAACCAAGTTTCTTTGCTTCTTCAATGATTTCCGTCATTAATAAGCTGCCAATCCCCGCACCACGGTGTTTGTTGTCAATATAGATTGAGAGTTCAGTAGACTTGGAATAGGCTGGTTTGTCCCGAAAAGGATTTAAGCAGCAATAACCAACGACCTTACTATCAAGTTCAGCAACAATTAAAGGATATTTTTCCCCGTATTTAGTAAACCAGATTTTACGAGTCTCTAGTGTTTCGACTTCTAGGTCGAAGGTAGCCGTCGTGGTTAGAATGGCATCATTATAAATCTCCAACATGGCTGGAAGGTCTGAAATCGTGGCGTTACGAATGTTTAGCATTTTAATACTTTCCCCCGATCAGTTGTAATTAACCATATTATACGACGATACTTTGAAGTGTAGGTACACATTTCAGTATTAGATCATCTAGTTTAAAATATATTTTGAGCAAATTTCAATGAAACTTGCTGGCTGATGATAAAAATAGTCACTATAATATAAACTATTGAGGTAACTGAAACTAGAGTCAATTAAGGACCGAGGAGGGGCAATGGAAATCATTCTTTCACAGCCTTATATAAAGGTAATTCGTTCGATAGAGGATAACCAACAAAAGTCAATTGAAGTTGAAGACTATTTACATCTGTATGCAGATCAAATTATTACTGATTCAAATGTGTTCCTATTAAGAGAAGTGCATGATATTTCTTATAAAATCTTTTCAAATTCTTCTGGGTTTCTTTACCTTCATACGAATAAAGGTGTTTACTCTTTTATCGTGTATAAAGAACCCTACGAATTTATCGATATGTTTAAAGAACTAAAATAAGAAGTGAGAAATCAACTCCTCCAGTTGAACAATATTGCCAGTCAACCAGAGGAATTAAAAGACTTATTAATAAGCTCTTCAATAATTTTGGAGGGCTCTTTTTGGTAGAAATACTGGTGATACAGATCTACTTTTTCAACGTACGTTTGTATTAAGTCTTGATTATTAAAAAAGTCCGTCAGTTGTTCTTCAATAGCATCCATTTTTAGTGGAATGATGACTCCCAGTTCGTCCAACTGTTTTAAATTAATTCTTTCTTGTCCAGGTAAAGCATGATAGGAAAAAATCGGTTTCTTTTTAAGTAAAGCCTCACTAACGGTTACTCCACCGGGCTTTGTAATAATGGCATCGATCTTGTCATATAACTCGTTCATTTTTTCTCGACAGGAAATATAAGATAAAGGAATAATATTACTTCGTTCCAAATGGGTTAATTTATCAAATAATTTTTTATTTTTTCCGCATAAAACATAGTAGGTGAATGAACTTTCTTGACTCGTTTTCTCAAGGATAGACTCAATTGCCCCTACACCTAAATTTCCCCCTGATACTAATATGGAAAACGAATCTTTTTTCCTATCTGCAGTATTTGTTTGTTTTACAATCTTTGAATGAACAGGAATACCTGTCTGGAAAATACGATCTTGACTTACCCCTCTATCCACTAGAAGTTGTGCAGCATTAAATGTAGGGACAAAATGATAATCAATATGATTCATCCCCCAAAAACGATGAATGAAGTAATCTGTGTAGATATTTATGACAGTCGTGCTAAGCATTCCCCTTTCTTTTAAAACATTAAGCATATAGGAAGGTAGTGCATGAGTACAAATGATAAAATCAGGTTTGCTTTCTGAAATTAATTTTTTCATAAAAGGAATAAATAATAGTTCATAAAGTCGATATCGTTTATTCTCTCTGACGTTTCGATAGACAGATAACTGATAAATGAAATGATAGACATTAGGAAATACGTGTATCCATTTAAGGTAGATACTGGAGACAAGGGATTCTATTCTTCCATAACTATAAGAGAGAATATCAATCTTTTTACAATCAAGATGAGGAAGAGAGGATTTTAATGAGTCAATAATGGCGGTTGCTGCTTGATGGTGCCCTGAGGATATTTGCAAAAAGGGTAAAAATAAAACAGTCCTTTTCTGTTTCATAAGTCACCTCCATAAAACTTTAGTATTAACACTCCCATCAATTACCTCCAACAAAATTCCTATTTTCATGTATAATTCATTGGAGAAGGAGTGATATTGAATGAAACTACTACTGTTTTTCGTATTATTTATCATCCTTTTTATTTTTATAAGAAAAGCTCATAAAAACACAAAGGATGTTTTAATTAATAAAGTTCAAATTTCGCCAAATGCAATTGGACATGGTCCAAAAGTAAATATTTTACATCTCTCAGACTTGCATCTCGAAAATATTTCTATTTCTCCCGAGCAATTATATGAAAAGCTAAAAGATGAATCCATTGACCTTATTGCTCTTACTGGTGATTTCCTCGATCGAACACGTACCATTCCTAAACTGGTTCCATACCTAAAAGTATTGAATAAATTGAATGCTAAACACGGTATTTATGCTGTACTGGGCAATCATGATTATGTACTTCGAAACAAGAACTTAGAGAAACTCATCCAAACACTTGAAAATTATAACTGTATCGTCCTTAAAAACCAGAACGATGTTATTTATGTTGACGGTAAACCAGTTAATATTATTGGGATTGATGATTTTAGTACGAAACGTAGTGATTTAGAATCTTCGTATTCTGGAATCTATGCAGGTACTAATTTAGTGTTAACGCATGACCCTAATATTGTGTTGCATATGAAAGAGTATCATTTTGACTATCTACTAGCAGGGCATTTCCATGGAGGACAAATTTGTTATCCGAAAGCATATCACTTAGTTAAAATGGGTAAACTTGTAAGGATGAATATGATCAAAGGACTACACAATCATCATGGTAAATCATTTTATATAAGTGAGGGACTTGGACAAACTGGAGTAAATATCCGTGTAGGTAGCCGTCCAGAAATTACTTTACACGAACTGTCTTTAAATACTGCAAATGACCAGGTCCAACAGGCTATTTAATCTACTAGCTGACTTAAAGATGCTTTAAGTCAGCTTTTCTTTGCTTTTTTCTCATACATTTTTTCCAATGTCTGCTTAGACATAAATAAATAACTAGGTTGGTGTTGTTTTATTGAAGGGGTTGAACTAGATAGTAATCCAATAGGAATAAAACTTATCCATTTCAACCATTTGTAAATCGGGTGTGTAATGTCAATAATCTCAAATCCTAAACGGTCACAGCCTTTATTTAAACTAGTAATTCCAATTAATGCCCTAATCTCAGAACTTTGTTTGTGATTTGAAATATATTGATGCAGATCAGGTAAAGACTGAAGTACATATTTATAGATAATCTTTCCTTTTCTTATTTCACTTTGGATATCTTTAAGCTCTCTTAAAAGTTTTACATTATGCAGATGGATTTTTAACAATGTATCATTCTTATTTATGAAGGTACCATCAGAGAGTGTAACAGGTTTACCTTTATATTTAGTTAAACGGACTCTAAAAATATTTTCAGTTTGCTCACTAGAGGATACGTACGAAAGACGAGTAAACAAGTAATAAATAGGATCTAAGAAGCTCCATACTGTTAGTAAATATCCCCTCATAACTTTTCTCCTTTAGTCTTTTACATAATGAAATAACTTGAACCAGATACGACAACCGGAAATGACTACTACTAAGAATAAAACATAAAAAATAATTCCTAATACGAAGGTTTGAACATTTTCAAGTAATTGGTTACCTCCAAATGCAAGCATAAACATAGGTGGGATAGAGCCAATAAAGGTTGCCAAGATAAAAGTAAAAAAAGGAATACTGTTTAAAGCTGAGTAGACGTTAACAACAAGCGGGGGGATTACAGGAATCAAGCGCCCCACGATAATCGCAATAAAAGCCCTTTCCCTCAAGAATTCGTTAAATTCACCCATCTTCTTAAATTTATTCATTTTCTTTTCAAAGTAATTTGAAAAAGCATAGCGTGCCATAACATAATAGATGGCTGCAGCCGTTACATTTCCAAACCAATTAATCGTTACACCTAAAGCTAAACCATACTTTACGCCCATTAAGCCCCCAAATAGTGTAAAAGGCACGATTGGTAAGGTGGAAAATAACACAGATAGAAAGAACATCAATGGTAATTGAGTGTTATCACTTGTCTGAATCCAAACTAACAATGGGTCACGGTAGTAAAATCCCACCATTAATAAAACGAAATAAAAAAATAGTACAAACCAAGTTTTCATCGATAGGCTCCTATTTTAACCTTCATAAAAACGCTGTTACCAATTTACTGTTATTTTTCACTTGAGAGATAAAATTTATCAGTTTTTATCTGATTGAAAAAAATGGGATTTTAGATTACTAAGCTTCCTTTAAACACAAGTTTTAGTATAAGTTGACAACATAAAAGGTGTTAAAAAACTCAATGCTATCCTTGAGAGATAAAAAAAGATTCTCTCTCGTGTAGGAGGGGTTAACTTGAATACACTTAATCAGTTACTTTCATTTTTATCAGGTAGAAATGGTCAACAACTAATTAAAGCTATTACAAAAGGTAGACGTAGTAGAAATAAAAATTGGATGTTGTTTTTAGGGTTAGGAACAGCTCTTGCCTTTTTAGCAGGTAGAAATAAGACTGGGATGAAAAAGGACGATAGACGTAGCGAAAGTAGTCAAGTGTTAAATACGAATAAGAATACGAATTTAACGATGCCACAGTTACGTCTAGTAAATGAATTTGCTCAGGAGTTTTTGGAGAATAACAAACCTAAACAGTAATTTCTTGAAAATAATTTACCAGGAAATTGTCTTTCTCATGTTCGGTTAAATGTAGGAATAGAGAGCATATTAATTCTTGCCTCGCTAAAAATACACTACTTGGGGGTATTATGAATGAGAAAAAATAAATTAGTTCTTACAACAATGTCTACAGTTTTAGCAGCCGGTTTCTTAGCAGGTTGTGGTGTTAATAATGATAATGACCGTGGTGGGGACTATAGACCACTTCGTTATAATGATACAAATATGTACGATAATAATTTAAGAAACGTACCAGACAGAGACGTGGACCCTACTTTATACAGAGGGACAAACAGAGGAATGGACAATGACCGTACAAACCGTGGGATGTTCAATGATCGTACAAACCGCGGTATGTTCAATGATAATCGTGGAGATGATGATGATCGCCGCGGTGGCGGAGTAATGGGTGGAAGAGGGAATATGACTAACCGTTAATTTAATAATGGGTTTTTGTAAAACTTAGTTTCATCTCTCTTATTTATAAAATAAACCAGGTGCTTTTGAAGGCACCTGGTTTTTAAACTGTTTTCGTAATGATGGAATTTATCGAGCATTTGGAAATACTCTACGGACCATTTCAGTGAATTCATCCATAAAACCTCTTACTGGTTCACCACGTTGGATTCTATCACCATAGCCGGTCATCCGATTGACGAAATCAGGGTTTGTTGATACATAAACATTTTGAATATCTTCTTCTGATTCACGCACCGCTTTTGCTATTTTATCTTCAACTTTCTTTGAAAGCTTTCCCTTATTGTCTTTATTGTTACTAAGAACCACTGCAACATAGGCATTGCGGTTCGTCACAATTACATTTGCTGTTCTAACCTCTTCTAGCTTAGCGACTTTATTTGATGCTTGATCAGCCTTTTCCATATTACTATTGTTGTTATTAGTAGCTCTGTTGTTAGTATTAGTTGCCCTGTGGCGGTTATTATCTCTCTCAATGAGAGTAGAATCTTGATTATCATCGTTCCGTATATTTTGGGCCTCGATACCTCTACTTCTTTCCTGATCATTTTCGTTTACCCCGCACCCCGTAATCATAGCAATTGATAACAAAATTGATAATGAACTATAAAGCATTTTCATTTTATTTTCCTCCTATACGTATAATCTAATCTTTACAGTCTCCAAATTAGTAGAAATTATCCTTTAAACCAATCAAATGGAAATAGGAATTTTAGTGAAATTACTGTAGATAATAATAGACATATCACTTTGAGGAGAGGATCGGGTATGAAAACTAGTAACAAATTAATGATCGGGTTAACCATTACTTCTATTGTTGGGAAAGTAATAGAGAAGATGATGGTTAAAGATAATGTTAGAACTAATACTCAAACATCCTTTAATAAGAAAGTCGATACTCCGATGGTTAAACCATCTACATACATCCACCATCATGCTTCTGTTATAGGTAGTGTGAATATTATGGAAAATGTATTTGTCGGTCCATTCTCTTCGATAAGAGGCGATGAGGGGTTAAGAATCCATATTGGGAGTAGAAGTAATATACAAGATGGAGTAGTGATTCACGGGATAAAAAACTATGATCAAGGTAGCATCGTTTCTGAAAATAATGTTTTTGAAAAAGATAACCCTTATTCGGTTTATGTAGGAGAAAACGTTTCGATAGCTCATCAATCACAAATCCACGGTCCATCAAAAGTAAGTAACAACGTATTTGTTGGTATGCAGGCACTAGTGTTTAAAGCGATTATTGAGGAAAATGTCATACTAGAACCGGGATGTAAGGTAATTGGAGTAACCATTCCGAAGAATCGTTATGTAAGTGCGGGACGAGTGATTACGAAACAGGAAGAAGCTGATCAACTACCCGAAATAACACCTGAATATAATTATTTTGGATTTAACCCAAAAGTGGTTGCTGTTAATTTAGAGTTGGTTAATGGGTATAAAAAAGAAGAAGATAATAAACGAAACCAAATCTGAGGAGTCTAGACTTTCTAGTTTAGGCTTCTTTTATATGGCAAGTGACTATCATTTTTACATTTAATCAATTGGGACTACTAAAATAGCACATTTACCAATAGATTGTTTAACTTGTCCATACATATTTTACGAAAATGCATATGGTGTAATATCAAAAGGAAAGGAGGAATTAATATGTCTGAAAAACGTAGAAGAACAAGAGCGGTTGTTGATGTGGATGAAGTAATCATTCGTGCGGACAACGTAATCATTATTGGAGACAGAGATCGTAGAGGTTCTGATGTGTTAGGAGTAGCAGATGAGCCAAGACGTCGTCACTCTAGAGATCGTGATGGGAACGTTGCAGGGGCTTTTGATAGTAATAGGAGATATCACTACTAATATGAAAAGCCAGGTGAGGATTTAATTTTCTCACCTGGCTTTTTCATTCACTTATTTATTTTTGTCTAAAGCAGGAGTTTGCTTTCTCACCGTATCAAATAATCCAGAACCAATAATATCTAACGCCGATTGCATTCTTTCAACAGAGACATTGTCAGCAATCGTGTCTTGTGGTGTATGGTAGACTTTTTCGATATGGTATACAAGAGGACTCCAGCTATCAACGCCCATCCAGATAAACAGTGCAGCAGGAATTCCTGCATTATGGAATGGAACATGGTCACTTGATCCAAAAGTACCTGGGAGAATATCTGAGTTTCCTAAGCGGGCACCAGCCGAAACGGTAGATTCTGTTACAATATTTGTACTGCCATCTGGCGTCATTGCATATAAATTTTTCGCTTTATCATAACTTGTTGCAACCATATCAGGAACGAATACTGCCTCAATTTGGTCTCGTTGTGCCTGTGTTAATTGGTCAACATAATATCTAGAGCCTAGTAAACCGCGTTCCTCAGAACCAAAGGCAATAAACTTCAAATCTTTATCTGTATTATAACCTTGATAAACTCTAGCAAGCTCTAACATTAACCCCACACCTGAAGCGTTGTCATTTGCGCCTGGTGCACCTACAACACTGTCATGATGAGCTCCTAAAATTACTTCTTTTGTATCCTCTGATTTAGTTTTCGCTTTTTTCGTAGCAATGACATTCACTGACTGTAAGTTACTATACTGTGTAGAAGTTAAGCTAACTTCTACAGGTCCCTTTGCCAGTTGCTCTTTTAACCATTCTCCATGAATATAAGAAGCACCATAAACAGGTACATCTACAGATGTGGTAAGGCTTGGATTAAATGTCTGACCAAGATTACCACGACCACCAACTAAGCTTTGTAAAATGACACCTTTTGCACCAGCAGCAACAGCTTCATTTACTTGTGTTCTATAGCCGGCAGTAGTGGAGGCTCTTGCCATAACAGCTATCTTTCCATTAACTTGAGAATAATCATTTCCTTCTACAAAAACAACTTCACCCTTAACAGCTTCATCACTAACTTTTCCATTAGGTGCAGCTACCATTTCCCAAAAGGTACCATCATTAAAGGCAACATTCGCAATATATTGATCACCCACAGGGAAGTATTGATATTCCACGTCATACCCATAGCCTTGAAGCGTTTTAGCAATATAATCCGCCGCTTTTTTCTCTCCTTCTAAGCCGCCCGGTCTTGTCCCAATCTCTTCCGATAAGTAACGAACATGTTCAATTGCCTTCTCTGCATTTACTCTAGCTACTATTTTTTGGTCTTGAGAGTAGGACGACTTACCATTTACGTTTCCGTTATTACTATCAGTTGTGGCATAACCAACTGTCCCAAAAGCTAATGAGGCAGCTAGTAAAGAGGTAATTACCTTTGAAGATCTTCTAAACACTTTACTCATTTAATCCCTCCGTTGACTAATAATTGAATGTGGCGACTCACGTATGTACATGTTTAAAGATTTTTTTTGAGACCACATACTAAAATTAGTATAAAATTATCCTTCTTCAACCAAAAGATGAAATATTACTAATAATTACCAATGAGTATTTCGGTGGGAAAAATATGTAAAAAAGCATTTTGATAGGTGGTTACTACTAAAATGAAAATAGTCATTTCGTTTGGATAAGTGTATTTGTAGACCTTTTAGTTTAAGAAAAAAAAAAGATGGACTCTGCCAACTTTTTAGGTAGAATAGAATCTCTATAAAAAAAATATTATTTATAGGTAAAATTTACTATACGAATTGAAATATTAGCGTTATATTATTAATGTAATTTTAGGAAAAAGTTGTTACGGGAGAAATTCATGAAAAAACGACTAAATCTAAGAAAAGTAAGGCTTTCAACATTATTAACAAGTTTAGTAGCTGCTTCTGTTATATTTACAACTGTTATTTTGTTAATAGCATCATACCAGTCCGAGAAGAGTTCTTTAATAAACGCCCATCTTAACTTAAACTATTCTAAATCCAACAAGATGAGTAAATCTGTAGATTCATTATTTAAATCCATGAATTTAAGTCTCAAAGAAACATCTGAATTTCTCTCCAATCATGAAGATTTTACCGATGATGAAATTCAAGAACATCTAGAATTACTTCGGAGTAATAGTCGATATTTCAATTCTTTATCTTGGATTGATGAAAAAGGAGAAATTCGTAGTATAGCCCCCAGCAGTACGGGTTTAAGAGGGGTCATTACAAGTGGTATAACAAAAGAGGTTGTAGATTCTAAAAAATCTACCTTAACTTCCCCATATATAGCTCCTTCAGGTCGTCTAATTGTTTTAATGAGTTTTCCAATCTATGGACATGATGGGGAATATAGAGGAATGATTGGCGGATCGATTTATCTTCATGAAAATAACGTCCTTAATGAAATATTAGGTAACGATCTGTTAGAGGAGAATGGTTCGTATTATTATGTAGTCGGGCCAAAAGGGAAACTCTTATTTCATCCAGACAATAAGCGAGTGGGTGACGACGTAAAAGCAAATCCTGTAGTCCAAAAACTTCTTAGCGGACAGAGTGGAATGGAACAGGTAACTAATACAAAGGGAATTTCGATGATAGCAGCCTATAGTAATGTACCTGAAACGGGCTGGGGAATCGTTCAACAAACACCCTACACCTATGTTGATAATCTACTAAAAGTACATATTCAGAAGTTAATTTTTTCAATTCTACCATACTTTATTATCGTATTCGTAATCAGTATAGTAGTTGCTCAAATGTTAGCTAAGCCTTATTTTGAATTAGCCTATCTTGCAAACCAACTAGCATCTGGTAAGGAAGTAAAGATTCCTAAACATGAATCCCATTGGAACTGGGAAGCTGATCGGTTATCACAAAGTGTCATACTGGCTATGGAGGGCATTCAAGAAAAAAATCATCAGCTATCATATGAGGCAATGACAGATTCACTTACTAGCCTTCCAAATAGACGAAAATTAGATCATGTTATGAATGGTTTGAAAAAGGATAGAGTACTATTCTCATTAATTATCATGGACATTGATCATTTTAAAATGGTGAATGATACACATGGACACCAAGCTGGGGATGATGTCTTAAGGTTTATAGCTGAGAAAATTCAAAAGATGATTAGGAAAACAGATAACTTTTTCAGGTATGGTGGGGAGGAGTTTATTTTAATACTGCCTTATACGCCTGCAACTGATGCGATCCTTATTGCTGAAAAGATTAGAGAGAATATAGAAAATACAATAACTCCTATTGGACTATCAATTACAGTTTCTATGGGTGTTTCAGAATTTCCTCTAAATTCGAATTCGTTAGGAGAATTGTTCCAACAAGCAGACAATGCTTTGTATCATTCGAAAGCAAAAGGTAGGAATAGTGTAACGTTGTGGTCAAATAGTTTAACAGGGGAAAATAAACAAAAAGACACCTAACAAGTGTCTTTTTGTGCTGTATTAGAAAGAACTCATGGTGTTCAAAGAAAACCTCTTCATGGTATAAAAAAATCCCCGCTCCATACATAGGAGCGGGCCAATGAGACGTAGAATCGAGTAGGTTTAATTCTAAATTCAACAATATGTAGTGGTTTGAAGTAAAATGAAACCTACATGTTGTAAAAATTTTAACATATTTGATTATGAGTAGGCAAATATTATTAAACTTCTCTTAACTCAGCAATTTCTACTGTGCTTCTTTCCTCTAATGGTCCCCTTAAATGAACTGTTGCCGTCCGACCGTCTTCGTTTAATTGATCAATCCACACAGACACACCATTATATTCAACCGCTATATCCGCAGAAGATGACAGTATTTGTTTTACACGATTTGCATCCATATTTCTTCACTCCTAAGCTTTATTATTATATTGCTTAAATTTCTGCTTTTTAATATCAAAGCTACTTTTTATTTATTTGGCGGCCACTTTTCTTTTGGCTTTGTGATGAATCATTGCCGACTTGGAACTCGTTTCCAAACTCGACATCAGATTTTCCACGTTGTTTTCCGTATTGTTGTTCATTTTGGTTATTATTCTTTCTACCTTGTTTAGACATGTTTTTCCTCCTCCTTAATTAACTTACGATCAATGTTATTATGCCCAAAAAGAATCTGTTTTTTCGTCTAAATATTAAATCAAAATGCCACAATTAGAACAAAAATTATTCACAAAAACCATTAACAATAAAAGGTTACAGAAAGATTAAAAAATCGATTATAAAACCGTAACAAATGTTTAACCCTTTCTATAAGGAGATCTTTTAAAATTTGAAACGAGGGGATTGGCAGTAGTAGTAAATAAAAAGGGTGAAGAGACATGCGCTTTCAAAGATATAAAAAAGATCGATACAAATTAGAAAGAATTTGTATATCCTTTCTGGTTTTCCTTACCACATTGTTCACCGTTAAAATGTTTTGCCAGCAAGATGTACTTGCAGTGACAACGACTCCTCAGCCTATTAGGAATATGTACGAGCTAATGAAAGATGGGAACAGAATTAGTGAGTTAAGTATCAATGAATCAGTAAAGCAAGAAGACCATCATTCCACCAAAGGAAATAAAGTAAATGAATTAGAAGTGACTGCTAAATCAGGCAAGACGGTCTATTTGACCTTTGATGATGGACCCACTATCTATACTAATGAAATTTTAGCGTTACTTGATTCATACGGTATGAAGGGGACGTTCTTCATGCTAGAGCCTAATATGAGGAGGTATAAGTCCTCCTTAATAGAAATAATCGAGAGAGGGCATTCCCCAGCCCTACATGGTGTTACACATGACATTAATGAGATATATAAGTCCTCCAATCATGTCATTAAAGAAATGCTACATGGTAAAAGTACTGTTAATGAGTTAACAGGCTATATAACCACACTCATACGAACCCCGTACGGATCTTATCCTTACATGAATACTGAATATAAAATGGCAGTAAAAGAAGCAGGCTTTAACCTTTGGGATTGGACAGTTGATAGCGAAGACTGGCGTTATACCAATGGAGAATTTGTAGATGTTGTCATTGAGCAGCTTAAACAATTTACTAACGAAGAAAAGCCCATCATCATTTTACTGCATGAAAAAGAATCAACATTAGAGCATTTGGAAACACTACTAGAATATCTCAAGGAAAATGGTTATGAAACAAGGGCATTAACAGAAAAACTTTCTGCCTACCATTTTTAATATTTTTATCTGTAAAAGTACGATTGATCAGAAAGCTACCATATTTGGTGGCTTTCTTCCGTATTTATCCAAAAGATTGAACGATTTGCCCGTTTTTATTCAATAATATGATTGTTTGTGATTGAATTTGATAGAAAATGATTGATTGTTGAAATAGGATACCGTAAAATAAAGTCATGAAAGAAATGAAAGCGTTTTAGGAGGTGACGGAGTGTTAACACCTGAGCGTCATCGTTTAATACTACAAATGTTAAAAGAAAAAAATATCGTTAAAATACAGGAATTAGTTGATATAACTGAAACATCAGAATCAACGATTAGACGCGACTTAACTCAGTTAGAACAAGGGAAGTTTCTAAAGCGTGTTCATGGAGGTGCGGCAAGACTACAAGGAAAACTCCAAGAACCAAGCATGTCTGAGAAATCCGCCAAAAACCTTCAACCGAAGCGTCAAATTGCTCAATATGCAGCAAGCTTAGTGGAAGAAGGAGATTGTATCTACTTGGATGCTGGGTCAACTGTTCTTGAAATGATTCCATTCCTTCCTAAAGAAATTGTTGTTGTAACAAATGGATTAATGCATGTAAACCCATTATTAGATAAAGAAATTGAAACGTATCTTATTGGAGGATACGCTAAATCGAAAACAAAAGCCATTATTGGTAGAGGAGCACTGGCAAGCCTGGAGAACTATCGTTTTGATAAATGTTTTCTTGGAGTAAATGGGATACATCCTCAATTCGGTTATACAACCCCTGACCAAGAAGAAGCAATGATTAAGAAACTGGCTCTATCTTTATCAAGGGAAGTCTTTGTTCTAAGTGATGAATCCAAGTTTTCAGAAATTGCATTTGCAAAAATCGCAGATCTTCATGAGGCGACAATTATAACAGATGAACTAGATAGTGAAACGAAAGAAAACTTCTCAAGTAAAACCACAATAAAGGTCGTGACAACATGATATACACTTTAACCTTAAACCCTTCGGTAGATTATATTGTAGAGCTAGATAAGATTGCTTTGGGGGAACTAAATCGAACGAAAAAGGAAGCAAAATTTCCTGGTGGAAAAGGTATAAACGTTTCAAGAGTACTCAATCGGCTAGGAGAAAAAAGTAAAGCATTAGGCTTTATTGGGGGATTTACAGGTGACTACATTCATCATTATTTACAGCAAGAGATGATTGAAACTGATTTTGTTCGAGTAAATGACGATACAAGAATAAATGTCAAACTGAAAGCTGACGCAGAAACGGAAATTAATGCGAACGGACCTAGTATATCAGAATATGATTTTACTTCTTTAAAAGATAAAGTGGGTAAACTTGGCCACGATGATTTACTAGTACTAGCAGGTAGCATTCCTTCAACCATGCCTGATTCAACCTATGAAGAAATTGTTCAAATTTGTAGCAAGAATGGGGCAAAATTCGTAGTTGATGCAGAGGGTGAGTTATTAAAGAATGCACTTCCTTACAAACCATTCTTAATCAAACCGAACCATCATGAATTAGGGGAAATGTTTAATACAACATTTGAAAACTGTGAGGACGTCATCCCATACGGAAAAAAATTGGTGGATATGGGGGCGGAGAATGTCATTATCTCTTTAGCATCTAAAGGAGCCATTTTTGTTAATAAAGAAATGACTTTGATTTCATCTGTACCTGAAGGTGAAGTGAAAAGCTCTGTTGGTGCTGGCGATTCAATGGTTGCTGGGTTTCTAGCAACCTATGAAAAGAATAAAGACATAGAAGAAGCTTTTCGTTATAGTGTTGCAACAGGAAGTGCAACCGCTTTTTCGATCGGACTTTGTGACAGGAAGACAGTTGAAACGTTATTACCGCAAGTTAAATTAAGAAGGGGAGAAGTCCAATGAGAATTACTGAATTACTAACTAGAGAAACTATAAATCTCTCATTATCTGGTCGCCACAAGCTTGAAGTAATTGAAGACTTAGTTGATACACTAGACAAAGCGGGGAAATTGTCCGATAGACATGCTTTTAAAGAAGGTATTCTAAAGAGAGAAGAACAGAGCACAACCGGTATTGGAGAAGGAATTGCGATTCCACATGCGAAAACAACGGCTGTAAAGCAACCAGCTATTGCATTCGGTAAGTCAAGTGACGGTGTGGATTACGAGTCACTAGATGGGCAGCCAGCTCATTTATTCTTCATGATTGCTGCACCTGAGGGAGCTAATAATACGCACCTAGAGGCTTTAGCTCGCTTATCGTCTATTTTAATGAAGGCTGAAGTAAGAGAACAGTTATTACAAGCACACACGAAGAGTGAAGTTTTAGATATTATTAATAGCCATGACCAAG
Organism: Robertmurraya mangrovi; assembly: GCF_034427655.1. Taxonomy (NCBI): domain Bacteria; kingdom Bacillati; phylum Bacillota; class Bacilli; order Caryophanales; family Bacillaceae; genus Robertmurraya; species Robertmurraya mangrovi. The sequence goes on along the minus strand of NZ_JAXOFX010000016.1, from coordinate 44,303 downwards.
AAGAAGGAGAAGAGAAAACAGTAAGTAGTGACAAAAGATTTATTGTTGCTGTAACAGCTTGTCCAACAGGTATTGCTCATACGTATATGGCTGCTGATTCTCTAAAAGCAAAAGCTGTTGAACTTGGTGTTGATATTAAAGTAGAGACAAATGGTTCTGGTGGAGCAAAAAATGTACTAACTCCTTCTGAAATTGAAAAAGCAGTGGCCGTTATTATTGCGGCAGATACAAAGGTAGAAACGGATCGTTTTAACGGCAAACACGTAATTGAGGTAGCTGTTGCAGATGGGATCCGTAAACCTAAGGAACTTATTGAAAGAGCGTTAAAACAAGATGGCCCTGTATTTAGCGGCAGTGGAAATAAAACTACAGGCTCAAAAGAGCAAAAGACAGGAATTTATAAGCACTTAATGAATGGTGTATCTAACATGCTGCCGTTCGTTGTTGGTGGCGGTATATTAATTGCTATTTCTTTCATGTTTGGTTATAACGCATTTAAACCGGAAGACCCTTCCTATCATCCAATTGCTGAGGCACTAATGACCATCGGTGGAGGAAGTGCATTTGGTTTATTAGTACCTATTTTAGCTGCCTTTATTGCAATGAGTATTGCCGATCGACCAGGTTTTGCAGCAGGTGCTGTAGGTGGAATGTTAGCGGCAAGTGGAGGAGCAGGTTTCCTTGGTGGGATTATTGCAGGTTTCTTAGCAGGATATATTGTTGTAGGGTTAAAGAAAGCATTAGTTGGTCTCCCTTCTTCACTTGAAGGAATTAAAACCATCCTACTGTATCCTCTATTCGGTATTGCTTTAACAGGTTTTGCTATGATTTATGCTGTAAATGGTCCGGTTGGGGCTTTAAATACAGCCATTACAAACTGGTTAACAGGCTTAGGTACAGGGAACGCCATTTTATTAGGTGTTGTTTTAGGACTTATGATGGCATTTGACATGGGTGGACCAGTCAATAAAGCAGCATATGTATTCGGAACAGGGTTATTAGCAAACGGTGTTTATGAACCAATGGCAGCAGTCATGGCTGCAGGTATGGTACCTCCACTTGGAATTGCTTTAGCAACAACTCTCTTTAAAAATAAGTTTACAAAGCAAGAAAAAGATGCAGGGAAAGCAAACTATATTATGGGATTCTCATTCATTACAGAAGGAGCCATTCCTTTCGCGGCAGCAGATCCAATGCGTGTAATTCCAGCTGCTATGGCTGGTTCAGCTGTAGCTGGTGCATTATCAATGATGTTTGGTATCGGTCTACGTGCGCCGCACGGCGGAATGTTCGTGGTCCCTCTAGTTGAAGGAGCATGGTTAATGTATCTATTGGCAATCGTTGCTGGTGCTATTGTTACAGCCATCTTAATTGGGATTCTAAAGAAACCTTTAAAGTGATTTTTTAGCCAGTGAACATATGTTTCACTGGCTTTTTCTTCTTGAATATATTGGGAATTTGTGATTTAATTAAAATAAACTAATTAGTCACTTTAAACATGTGCACTAGTTAGCCGCTTTTCTAATATTCTGGGAGGTGATTGGTTCATGGCAATCATAATCATTTCAACAACAGAGAAGAAAGAAAAGAAATAGGATTGTTAATCGTTCAAACACTCTGCCTTGAGTGTTTTTTTGTTTATAGAATGGGTCTATCTGTACCAATTTCTATTAAAATCTAACTCCAGTACTTGTCCAAATTTATTGGCGAAATCAATAAAGTAAGATCCTTTAGCCGTTAACACTCCTTTGTCAAATACATAGGGTGCGTCTACAAAACCGTCTTCCGGAAAGAAGCTCAGAAAATCACGTGCCTGTTTTGTAATTCCGCAAGTATAAAAACGATTTGAAAGTACACCTGCCTTTGCAAGCATAAATGGTGCACTAGAAATTGCTCCTATAACCGCGTCTCTTTTATAAACCTCTCGTATAAACTCAAATAAGGGTTCCTCATCAATTAAATGCTGAAAATCATCTACTCCAGGTAGTACCAAGCTTTGTATTTGGTCAATATTGACTTTATCGATGGTTGTCTCCGGAATACAAACTAACCCTGCTTCACCTTTAATTGGCTCATCATTTAAACCAATAAAAATTTTTGGGTGGTTCGCTTGGGTTAGGACCGAAAGTATAACCGATAGTTCATATTCACTGAATCTTGGATATAAAAGGATTCCAGTTGTCATTGTATATTCCCCCAATTTCTTTAATTGAGTGAGTATTCTACAAATAAATACAAAATACCTTTTTCATACTGAAATTAATGTTTTAAATGTATAAATGATTAGGACTATAGAAAAATGTCATAAAGCTCGGAGTTTATTTATAAAATTAGGTGATTAGCTATGTTTTTCCTAACAGTAATTCGGTTTATTTTAGATATATCTGAAAGGGGAGAAGTTGATTGAAAAGTTTTGATGAAACAGCTAGATTTGAACATGGTTTCTGGTTACAAATACTTGGAGACCATGCTCGATTTATACATGATTCATTAGCCCCGAAAGAGGAAAAAGAAATTGAGAGAGCAAAGTATTTCATCCAAACTTTTGACCAATTACTTGGAAGAGTTCAGGTTGAAAACATAAAAGAATTAAGCAACCGAGCTGATGAAGAAGCGAAGAAATTAAGGGAGTTTAAACTTCACTTAATTGAAAGGCATCTTGTTGGCAAAATTACGCTACACCTAAGTCCAACTTTCATCAACCACATGGTAAATGAAATAGACGAATATATATTGATTCTAAGTTATTTGAAAAAAGGAGAGTCTCCACCTGTTTTCCATGAACTCCATCACCATCTCATTTGGCTTTTAGACGCTGCCGGGCATGCTGGGGCTATTTCAGATAATATGGATCAAGTTGAAAAGAAAATAAAACATAAGAGTGATGCATTCACAAAGGACTTTGAAGCATTCTATTTAAAAGCTGTTGAAATGACTGGATTCTTAAGAACCAATTTATCAGCATTTCCCGCCCTTAATAGGCTAAATAAAGATGTATCCCTTGAGATGCAATTATTTATGAACTTCCTTAACGAGATTGAAGAATTACGACTAAGTAAAGAAGCGCTTGGAACATTTGCTCCTCTAATGGCTGACCATATGATGAGGGAAGAGTGTTATTACTTAACCAAGCTTGCTGAATCAACAGCTTTAACTGAACCAAATTGTGACCCAACCAAACCTAGGTTAAAGGAATAGAAGTAGGGCATTCGACTCCGTCGGTGCCTTTTGCTTTTTTTATTAAGTCGAATTTGTCAATTAAACTAATCTTTTATGGCCAAATGTGGAATGACTAAAATAAATTAAGATAAGGAGTGATGAAAATGGTAAAGAAGGATGAACTAAATTTTAGACTTAGTTATGAATCGGACGGAAAAATGGGAGATCATGAAGAGAATCTAACTAGTGAAGAAAATAGCAGTGAAAAAATAGAAGATGAAGCCGGGGATTTTTTTAATATCACGCCTGATAGTGAGTAACCTTTGCAATTAAACTCGAACTGTCTTATTAAGCCATTTTAGCCTTTCTTTTACAGTATGAAAAGGTTATAGGTTTGTCATATTAAGAGGGCATCATCTAGTTTATAAAATGGAGGGGAACTCGAAATGACAAAACGTAACCGTAAAACGAAATCAGGTTTACAAAGTACACCGAAAAGTATAAATGATATGGAACTTTCTAAAGATGTAACTCCTAAAACGAAGAAAACAGAGAAAACACGTCCTAGTTAAGGAATTAGTACATGAGGCAGAAAGAGTCTGCCTCGTTTTTATTGGAACCTTTAAAAATAATTTCCGAAAGTCTTTCTTCTAAGTATTTTTTGATACTTATATTACTAAAAAAGTCGCATTGGCTACCCAGTGCGACTTTTCTCTATTTTGTATCACCATTTTTAGGTCGAATACCAACTAGCGTTACAATTAAAGCAACAACACTTAACCCACAAAGGATATAAAACAGCATTTTATCAGTATTTTTCATTAAGACTGCCACGATTGGCGGACCTGCGGCAACACCGATAAATCTCATAGAGCTATAAATAGAAGTGATTGTACCACGTTCCTCCTTTTCGATTCCTTCTGTAATTAAAGCGTCTAAACAAGGTAGTCCAACTCCAATGCCAACCCCGCTTATAAAAAACATGCTTATCATAAACCAAAGTTCCTTTGAGAAACTAAGAGCCGCAATAGAGGCCGCTAGGAGCACAATACCTACAAAGGTAATCCACTTCATTAGAACTTTGTTTTCTTTTATCATTTTCCCGGTAATAAAGGAAGAGAGACATAATGCACCCAGTGGCAATGCTAATAGAAGTCCTTTTTTTACATCTTTAATTTCGTACGTTTTTTCTAAAACATCTGAAAGATAAAAAAGGACTCCAAATAAAACCAGCATGAGTATGACTCCGGTAATGAAAATCGAGTAGAGCCATTTGCCATTGTTTTTAAAAATATCTTTAATTTTGTGTAAGAATTGTTTGAAAGGAATAACTTCTTGTTTCTTAGGGCTTCTTACTAAGAAAAGCATCATTAAAGTTGAAATTGCACAAAACACAGGAAAAGCAAGGAATGGCAAGTACCATAAGAAACCAGCTAGAAATGCACCCAAAATGGGACTTAATACTTTACCAAAGGTGTTTGAAGTTTCTATCAATCCTAAGGTGCTACTAACTTCTTCATCGTTTTTAAACATATCACCTACTAAAGGCATAACGATTGGGGCTGCACCGGCTGCACCAACCCCTTGAAGAGAGCGTCCTATCAATATGAGCCAATAGGGATCCGTCATTTTCCATGCTGCCCAGCCTGAAATTAATCCCCCGATACCGGCTATAATTAAACTAGGAACAATTACTTTCTTTCTTCCAATATGGTCAGATAGGTAGCCAGCTATTGGAATTAAAAGAATAGCTACTATCGAATAAACAGTAATAATCATACTAGATTGAAACGAGGAGATACCAATTTTCTTCTCCATAACAGGTAATACAGGAATTAACATAGAATTCCCAAGTGTCATCACTAGTGGAATTGAAGAGAGGGATACAATTGCCCACCGTTTATGTTGACCTTTTTGCTCAGCCTTCTTAGCCGATTTGTGGTCTTTGTGAGATGATTGAAACTTTTCTACATGTTCCATCGATGACCCGCCTTTATTTTTATTAAGTAATAAAGGGACTTTTACTTATCCCATGATGAAACTTTCTTTCTTAAGTTTTTCATACTAACTTTAATATTTACTAAAAGAGAGAAAAAACCTGATACTTTTTATGGAAATAATTATAGTTGGAACTTTTAGTTAACTAAGTTAAAATATGTGTAATCTTGTGGGGTAGAATTCTTTTAGAACTTCAGTAAGAAACTAATAAAGCTATAAGTCTTAGTTAATTTCCTAATAAAATTTATTTATACATATAAGCTTTTAAATTAAGGGGTGTACGATGAAAAGAGAGTTAATTACATTAAGTGTAGGAGAACCTAAATCATTTAACTGGAAGGGTAAAGACGAGAGGTCTGGAATAGGTAAGAATGTGGTCAGTAGGGCAGAATTATTGAAAAGCGGCTTTAAAAATGACGGAGTGGCGAATTTGGATTTCCATGGGGGACCTGATCGAGCTGTATGTGCCTATCCTTTTGAGCATTATTCTTTATGGGAAGCAGAATTTGGGCGTGTATTTACACCACCTGCATTTGGGGAAAACATCTGTATAACTAATATGAAAGAGGACCAAGTTTACATAGGAGATACTTTCTCACTTGGAGAAACCATCATTCAAGTTACCCAAGGCAGAGTTCCTTGTTCCACCATTTCCAAATTCAATCAAGAAGACAAGCTTCTAAGTAGAATTTTAGAAACAGGGTTTACTGGATATTTTTTTAGAGTCCTTCAAGAAGGTGTCATAACACAAGAGGATACGGAATTAGTTTTGGTGGATCGACCACAAGAAAAAGTAACGGTTTTATATGCTAACCAAATTATGTTCCATGATCGAAAAAATGTTGAAGGAATCCGTGCGATCCTTGAGGTTGAACCATTAGCTGAAGTGTGGAGAGATAACTTAAACAAGATGTTGTCTAAAATAGTCGAATAAAAATATTATAAAAATGTTTGACTTTTAAGTTAAATCTTAATAAGATAGTAAACAAATAAAGACGGCAATGATGAAGAGTAGTAACTCATAACTGAAACTCTAGAGAGCTGATGGTTGGTGGAAATCAGTGTGGATGCATGAGTGAATGGACTTCTGAGCTCCAAACCGAAACGTAAGTAGTAGGCTTTGGCGAACAGTCTCATCGTTATAAGAGACAGATATTATCAGCTTATTTGCTATGATATCTGTTAAGTGAGCTAATTTTTTAGCTAATGAAGGTGGCACCACGGGTAACTCGTCCTTTTTAGATGAGTTACCCTTTTTGTGTTATATTTAAAAAGTATACGATCTTTTAAGATAAAATCATGATATAAGTCTTAGTTGATTGGAGCGGAAGACACTTGACTCCTACGGGAAGAGAGGGAATGGGAGACCCCACAGGCGGTAACGCCGAGGAGGCTCCCATCCCTCCCCGTGGAAAGCAAGTGTCTGGAGCGGAAATCAACGGTTATAAATAAAATACGCAAATCGTCGAGTAAGAAGAGTAAATTGAAACTTTATCGTTACAGAGAGCTGGGAAGGGTGCGAACCAGCACGATAAACTCAATCGAATGGCCTTACGAGAGGCTTCCTGAACCAATAGTAGTAGGGAAGCACGGAATCCTCCGTTACAGGGATAAGGTATACAGAAAAGCGGAGGCGACTGTCCAGACCCGACAAGCATAAGACGAAACACGCAGGTGGTTGTTAAACCACCGGAGGGTTTTGGCTTATGACTCGAGGGTCTAGGAGCCGGAGCTAGACAGCTTTCTACGTACCTGAACAAGAGGGAGTAATCCATTACTCCAACCAGAGGTGGCACCGCGGTAACGTAATCGTCCTCTACATGCACATAATTTGTGCGTGTAGGGGACTTTTTTTCGTTTAGGAAATTTATAAAATACTTCGCATTGTGGATAACTCTTAAACATTGAGTGTCCCCGTCCAGCTCCAGCGCCTAGCCCCTCGAGGTCAAATAACCTTCAACCCTAAAAGTTGAAAAGCAGACTTTTAGGGTTGAAGAACATTTGCTTGTCGGGGCTGAACGAGGCGCTTGCGCTTTTGTTCATGCACCAAAAACAATAGAAAAGGAGTGCAGATAGATGATTAATGAGCTCATAAAAGGAAATTATCTAATAGAGGAAATTCAAGGTGATACGCTAACACCTATTGCTATTTTTCAAAAGTTAAAGGGTAAGAAGAAATTTTTACTCGAAAGTTCTTTGAAGCACGAGCTATCAGGAAGATATTCGTTTATCGGAACAAATCCTACATTCGAATTGAAAGGGACGAATACCGAGACAAAAATCATTCATGCGAATACAGAAGAAATTATATATGAAAAACCGCTGGAGGTACTAAAAACATTCATTCCTATCAACCATGAAGTAACAGCAAACCTACCATTTGTGGGTGGAGCCGTTGGTTTTGTTGGCTATGACGTCATTCGTGCCTATGAAAAGATAGGTGAAGCACCTCGGGACGAACTGAATATTCCTGAAGTTCATTTTATGGTTTTTGAAGAAATGGTCGTATTTGATCACTTATACCAGAAAGTGTATCTGATTGGGATTCCATTAGCCAAAAACACCACAAGGGAAGATTTAGAGAAAAGATTATTAGCTAGGAAAAATGAAATTGAAAGTGGTATTGATTATGAAACGAAACCAGTTCGAATTTCATCTTTTAAAGGGAACATGACAAAAGAGGAATTTATCAAAAAAGTCGAAAAAGCAAAGCAGTATATTATTGAAGGTGACATATTCCAGGTTGTCTTATCCCAAAGGATGAAGGCTTCCATTGACGGAGATCCGTTCTCGTTTTATCGGAAATTAAGAGTGAAAAATCCTTCTCCCTATATGTATTATTTAGACTTTGAAGATTATGTTGTTGCTGGGACTTCCCCAGAAAGTTTGATTAAAGTGACTGACCAAAGAGTGGTTACGAATCCTATTGCTGGAACAAGACCTCGGGGTAAAACGATTGAAGAAGATAAACAGTTAGAAACGCAACTGCTAAACGATGAAAAAGAGTTAGCTGAACATCGCATGCTTGTTGACCTTGGACGTAATGATATTGGGAGAGTAAGTGAGTTTGGAACCATTCAAATTGATAAATATATGCAAATTGAACGGTATAAGCATGTTATGCATATCGTCTCCGAAGTAAGTGGTAAATTAAAAGATTCGCTAATACCTTTAGATGCTTTAATTGCATGCTTGCCAGCTGGGACCGTTTCCGGAGCACCTAAAATAAGGGCGATGGAAATTATAAATGAATTAGAAGAATTCAAAAGAGGGGTATATTCAGGTGCTGTCGGTTACTTTTCGGCTAATGGAAATATCAATTTTGCGTTAGCCATCCGAACAATGTTTATAAAAGACGGATGTGCCTATATTCAAGCGGGTGTAGGGATTGTTCATGATTCCAACCCAGAAAAAGAATATGAGGAAACTCTGCATAAATTAAAAGCCTTTTTGGAGGAAGACCATGATACTACTCATTGATAATTATGATTCATTCACATATAACTTATATCAATATTTAGGCCAGTTAGGAAAAGAGGTCATGGTAAAAAGGAATGATGAAATCACTTTAAGTGAGATAGAAAATCTAAAACCGGAGGCTATTGTATTATCTCCAGGACCAGGAAGACCAGAGAATGCTGGTATCTGTATAGAAGTTATTAGAACCTTTTATCGAACCATTCCTATTCTAGGTATTTGCCTTGGACATCAAGCAATAGGCTATTGCTTAGGAGGAAAGATAGAGAAAGCCGAAAAAATCATGCACGGAAAAGTATCGAAACTAACTCATAGTGGTTCAAACCTATTTCAATACTTATCTCAGCCCTTAGATGTGATGAGATACCACTCTCTAGTTATAAAAAAAGGAACTCTTCCTGGCGCGATTAAAGTAACAGCAAAGTCTATGGATGACCAGGAAATCATGGCGATAAAACACGAAAAATATCCTCTCTATGGCTTACAATTTCACCCCGAGTCCGTTGGTACGACTACAGGGTTACAAATATTAAAAAACTTTTTACAGGAAATTAGAAAGGAGAATTTAGATGAAAGCGTATCTACAGCGATTATGTGAAAATGAGTCTTTAACAAAGAAAGAAATGACAGAAGCAGTTGACTATTTATTTTCAAATGAGGTGTCAGACAGTGAAATTGCCGCTTTTCTAGTGGGGCTTAAAATGAAAGGCGAGACAGTAGAAGAAATTGCTGCTCTGGTTCAATCAGTAAGGGAAAAATCTCTTTCTTTTAGTAAGAAGATTCCGAATGTTATGGATAATTGTGGTACAGGTGGAGATGGTTCAAAGAGCTTTAATATTAGTACAACATCTGCTTTTGTCATTGCAGGGGCTGGGATTCCAGTTGCTAAACATGGGAACAGAAGTGTTTCAAGTAAAACCGGTAGTGCAGATGTTTTAGAGTATTTAGGGATCAATCTGAACCTCCCACCTCAAACAACAGAAGAATTTCTAGAGGAAATTGGCATCTCATTTTTATTTGCTCAACATGTACATCCACATATAAAAAAAATAATGAAGGTAAGAAGAGATTTAAGAATCCCCACCATTTTTAATTTGATTGGTCCATTAACAAACCCTGTTCAACTAGATTCTCAGCTATTAGGTATCTATCGAAGAGATTTAATCGATCATTTCGCGGAAGTGCTTAAATCATTAGGAAGAAAGAGAGCGGTAGTTCTAAACGGTGCAGGATTCATGGATGAAGCTTCCTTACAAGGTGAAAACCATTTAGCCATTTTAGAAAATGGAACGATCACTAGAAAGACATTACATCCTGAAGAGTTAGGGTTAGAAATATTTACAAATGAAGAGATCAAAGGTGGAGACTCAAAAGAAAACGCTCAAATCCTCCTTCAAGTTTTAAAAGGAGAAAAAGGTGCATATAGGGAGACGGTTTTACTAAATGCTGGCATTGGTATTTACGCAAATGGAAAGGCCGTAACCATTCGAGATGGCATTGACTTAGCTAAGGAAAGTATTGATTCGGGTGCAGCATACGCTAAGCTCCAGTATTTAATTGGAAAAAGTAGATCATATAAGATTGGAGTGGTATAAATGGGGGACATTTTAGACCAAATCATAAAAGTAAAAAAACAGGAAGTAGAGAGATTAAAACAATTCAAAAGATTAGAAAGGGAAACAAGAAAGAAACAGTCATTTATTCAGTGGTTAGCTCAAGCAGAGTTCGTATCCATTATTGCAGAATTTAAACGAGCTTCTCCTTCTAAAGGATTGATAAACGGAGACTTAAATCCAAAAACTCAAGCAATGAATTACGTACAAGGCGGAGCTGATGTCATATCAGTATTAACGGACAATGATTTTTTCAAAGGGTCATTTGAAGATTTGAAACAAGTAAGAGAGGGAGTACAAACTCCGGTACTTTGTAAGGATTTTATCGTTGACCCTATTCAAATTGATGTGGCAGAAGAAAGTGGAGCGGATCTAATTTTACTAATTGCAGCCGCTCTTGACGATGAATCTCTTCATGAACTATATGAATATGCATTGTCGAAAGAACTGGAGGTTTTAATCGAGGTGCATAACGAAGAAGAGGCTGAGAGGGCACTTCGAACCGGAAATCCTCTAATTGGTGTTAATAATCGAAACTTAAAAACTTTTGAAGTTGATTTAGGAACTACTGAAAGGTTGGCTCCAATGATTAAATCAGCAGGTAGGTATTTAATAAGTGAAAGCGGAATGAAATCGATAGAAGATGTAGAAAGGGTCGTGGCTGTCGGGGCAAACGGAATTCTAGTTGGAGAAACCTTTATGAAGCACCCAAATCTCCAACAAGCCTTCCTAGAGATGAAAATACCATTAAAAGAGGTTACGAGCAAATGAAGGTAAAAATATGTGGTATTAGTGACATAGAAAGTGCAAGAGTAGCGGTTAAATATGGAACAGATGCCATTGGTTTCGTATTTGCTAAAAGTAAACGTAAAGTGACACCTGAACAGGCAAGAGAAATCATTCAGAATATACCCTTCCATGTTGATAAAATTGGTGTTTTTGTAAATGAAACGAGAGAAGAAATTGAAAGAGTGATTGAACTGGCAGGACTAACAGCAGTACAGCTACATGGCGATGAATCTCCTGAATTCTGTACACATTTTACTGTTCCAGTTATTAAGGCTTTTAGCATTTCTAATAAAGAAGATTTGAAAAAAGTGGATGAGTATGAATGTGATTATGTTTTACTTGATAGTCCTAGAGGCAACTATCACGGTGGAAACGGAACATCCTTTGACTGGTCGCTTCTCACACAGAATCAATTGAAGGATAAAAAGGTGATTCTTGCAGGTGGATTGAATTTGGAAAATGTTGAGGAAGCTGTCCGATTAACTCAGCCATTTATGGTTGATGTCAGTAGTGGTGTGGAGACAGACGGAAAGAAGGATTTACTTAAAATAAAGGATTTTATACAAAAAGCGAAAAGTTCTGTGGAGGGTTGAAAAATGACAACAACTTATACAATGCCAGATGAAAAAGGACATTTTGGGATATATGGTGGAAGATTTGTACCAGAAACACTAATGCAAGCCGTCATACAATTAGAGAAGGCTTATCGTGAAGCAATGGTAGATGAAGCATTTCAAAAAGAGTTAAAAGATTTATTAAAAAATTATGTTGGCCGTGAAACACCACTCTATTTTGCTAAGAACCTAACACAATATGCGGGTGGGGCAAAAATCTATTTAAAGCGTGAAGATTTGAACCATACAGGAGCACATAAGATTAATAACACCATTGGGCAGGCGTTACTTGCTGTAAGAATGGGTAAGAAAAAGGTGGTTGCTGAAACAGGGGCGGGTCAACACGGTGTAGCAACAGCCACTGTTTGTGCTTTATTAAATTTAGAGTGTGTCATTTTTATGGGAGAAGAGGACATCAAGCGTCAACAACTAAATGTTTTTCGTATGGAGTTGTTAGGGGCAAAAGTGGTGAGTGTAACCGCAGGTAGTAAAACATTAAAAGATGCTTGTAATGAGGCTTTACGCTACTGGGTTTCTCATGTGAACGATACTCATTATATTCTAGGGTCGGTCATGGGACCACATCCCTTCCCGATGATGGTTCGTGATTTTCAAAGTGTGATCGGAATAGAGACGAGAAGCCAGTTTCAAGAAATAGAAGAGAGATTGCCTAAAGCTGTAGTGGCTTGTATCGGTGGTGGGAGTAATGCGATGGGTATGTTTTATCCATTTATCCAAGATGAAGGTGTTAGACTTTATGGTGTGGAAGCAGCAGGTTTAGGAATTCAGACGGATAAACATGCTGCCTCTCTAACGAAAGGAAAACCAGGTGTGCTGCATGGTTCACTCATGTATTTACTACAAGATGAATCAGGTCAAATACAAGAAGCACACTCTATTTCAGCTGGGTTAGATTATCCAGGGGTTGGACCAGAACACAGCTACTTGAAAGATATCGAGAGAGTCAAATATGAATCTATTAATGATGATGAAGCACTAGATGCCTTAAAGTTATTATCTAAGCTTGAGGGAATTATTCCGGCATTAGAAAGCGCTCATGCGGTGGCTTATGCAATTAAATTAGCCTCAAAAATGAGAAGTGAAGAAGGATTAGTCATCTGTCTATCAGGACGTGGAGATAAGGATGTTCAAGCAGTAAAAGCAAGATTGGAGGAAGATCATGAATAGAATAGAAAAGTCTTTTCATCAATTAAAAGTAAGGAATGAAAAAGCTTTTGTTCCTTATATTATGGCGGGAGATGGAGGGTTAAAAAGCTTAATGGAGAGAATCCTCTTCCTGGAGAAAAGTGGTGCAACAGCCATCGAAATTGGAATTCCTTTCTCCGATCCGGTTGCAGATGGTCCTACTATACAAGAAGCAGGAATACGGGCTCTGAAAAATGGCACAACGCTCAAAGAGGTTTTAAGCACCATAAGAGAATTAAGGCCCATTGTCTCCATTCCATTAATTCTGATGACTTATATGAATCCTATTTATGCATATGGAATTGGGTCGTTTATCCTTGATGCTAAAAAATCAGGAGTAGATGGTCTAATTATTCCCGACCTACCCATCGAGGAAGAAGAAATGATTCTAGAACCGTTAAATGAGGCTTCCATTGAACTCATTCGATTGGTCACGTTAACGAGTCCAATCGATAGAATAAAGGATATTGCTGAAAGAGGCCGAGGATTTTTATATGCCGTAACCGTGACAGGGATTACGGGTTCTAGAACCTCGTTCAATGAATCGGTAGGAGAATACTTAGCAAAAATAGTAGATGTGAGTCCTATTCCTGTATTGGCTGGTTTTGGTATCTCTACTCCGGAGCAAGTAAAGGAAATGGCACAATATTGTGATGGAGTCGTAGTTGGTAGCAAGGTGGTTGAGCTGTTTCACAATGGCAGCTTAGATAAAATTGAAGAATTAATCAGTGCATCAAAAGTTACGAATGTAATATAACATCAATCTCTTTAACCATCAATTCTGTTATTGAATATAGATACATATACAATTGGTACGAAGTAAAGAATTTTTTCCCACTGCTTCGGGTATTGTATAAGTAATCGACGAATGAATAAAGGATGAGACCATGGTTTACGAAGATAAGCAATATCAGAGTGATATTAACCGCTATTTAAAGGAAATGGATACACAAATTTTGAAAATCCAAGATACCTTAGCGGAAATGAATTGTTGTATCTTATCTGATTTTGAAAAACTTCACCATCTAGTTACTGATGCACAGGGATTAGCTTCAAGCTACTATTTACAATCATACTTATCTCCCTATACAAAAGAGTTTGGTCAAATCTCTCTAGCTGTCAATCTTTTATCGGAAAAAAGACATGGTGCTTTAATAATCATTGAGAGGAAACAGCCACTAGATGAATGGATCCATAATGGAACGAAGGTAGGAGCTAAAGTATCTCATACTCTGCTAGAAACTATTTTTTACCCAGGTAACCCTCTTCATGATGGTGGAACTTTAATCAAAGAGGATGTAATTGTATCTGCCTCTAATATTTTGCCTTTAAGTAAAAATGTCATTAACGGGAAAAAACTTGGTACACGGCACCGGGCAGCAATTGGTCTAACGGAAAAGACGGATGCCATTGTGATTGTTGTATCAGAAGAAACAGGTAAAATCACCTTTGCTCTAAATGGTGAACTATATGTTGTGAAACAATGAAAAAAGTACATTGAAGTTAATGTACTTTTTTCGTAATGTTTGACTAGATTTATAAAGCATATCCCTAGATATCACTAGCAATAATTCCTATATACTGTTATAGTCAAAAATAGGAATAGTTGTAAGATAGATAGGAGTATGTTCATGTCATTAATAAATAAAAAATGGTTTACCGCAATGATTGGGATCATTTTATTTTTAATTATCGTCTACTTATTAAGGTTAAACTTAATTATATTTACTCCGCTTTACGTACTAATACATACAATCTTTCTTCCTTTTGTTATCGCGGGGATTTTATTTTATTTATGTAGGCCTTTAGTTAAATGGCTAGAAGGAAAAAAAGTTCCTAAATGGATTGCCATACTATCAGCTTATTTAGCTATCACGCTTATTATATATGTACTCGTAAAAATGGTTGGACCTGTTATTAGCGACCAGCTTCAAAGGTTTGTAGATAATCTACCTGCAATGGTGTCAACTGTTACTGATTGGATTAAGTATTTTCAAATGAATCGTGCTACATTCCCGGACTTTATACAAGAGGCTCTTCTTACTGCTAGTCAGGATTTTGAAACGCGTATTCAGGATAATGTAGGGAATATTGCTAACGGTATTTTGGGAGTATTTGGTTTTATTGGCGGTGTCGTTAATACGATTTTTTATCTCGTATTAGTTCCCATTATTTTGTTCTACATGTTGAAGGATAGTGACCATTTTGCTCCTAGAGTAGTTTCCTTTTTTAAAAAGTCAAAACAAGACAATGTTAGAGGGATCTTAAAGGATATGGATAAAACCATTTCCTCCTATATTCAAGGGCAAATGCTTGTAAGTTTTATCGTAGGGGCTTTACTGTATATTGGTTATTTAATTATCGATTTAAATTATTCATTAGTCTTGGCCCTGTTTGCCATGCTTATGAATGTAATCCCATTTGTAGGACCATTTTTAGCCGTTGTACCTGCCATTCTAGTTGCGTTGTTCCAAGATCCTATCATGGTCTTATACGTTGCCATTATTACACTGATTGCTCAACAAATTGAAGGGAATTTAGTGTCACCACAGGTAATGGGGAAAACATTAAATATCCACCCATTGACGATTATTGTCCTTATACTAACAGCAGGGAATCTTATGGGACTAGTTGGAATAATCTTTATCATTCCTGCTTATTCAATTGCTAAAGTACTAGTAACCCATACAGTTAAAATTTATAAAATTAATCAAGAATAAAACGATCGGGGGATTGGTCCCTCGATTTTTTATCGTATAGGAAATTATAAAATACTTCGCATAGTGGATAACTCTTTAACATTGAGTGTCCCCGTCCAGCTCCAGCGCCTAGCCCCTCGAGGGAATAAATTAAAAGCCATTTATTCCTCGGTCAAATAACCTTCAACCCTTAAAGTCGAAAACCGGACTTTTAGGGTTGAAGAACATTTGCTTGTCGGGGCTGACCGAGGCGCTTGCGCTTTTGTTCTTTTATTCCACTTATGTAAAAGCGCCAAAGCTGGCGCCTGAAGCAAACTGAAATTGGCCCTTTAATTTAAAATGAATTAGTATCCAATATAAGCAGCTCCAACAATGATTAACAAGATGAATAGTACAACGATTAACGCAAAACCGTTACCATAACCGCCACCATAGCTCATTCATATCACCTCCATTAACAGATGAGACAGTGAGTAAACTTTGGTTAGGTTTATTCCACTGTTAATGTATACTATGTTTCAATAAGCAAAATGGTTGGACAACTAAACTAGGACATTGTAACTATTTTAGGGAATTAGAGGGTTTTTTATTGAATTGAACTTATGTTATCGGGAATATGTTTGGAGTATAAAGAAACATTATTCTAGACGATGATCAATACTGCAGCTTTAGATGAAGGAGGTCGGATCAATGAATTTCTTAGTAGCAAAATCACTTCAGGAAAAGTTATCACTCATGAAGCAGCTTGCAGGTCGGTTCTCGGAAAGAGCAGCAGAAGTGGATGAAAAAGGTTCTTTTCCTTTTGAAAATATTAAGGAACTTATTGAAAGTGGATATACTGCTCTTACAATTCCAGTTTCAAATGGTGGAAATGGTCTTTCATTATTTGAATTAATTAAACTCCAAGAAACCATTGCAATTGGTGACGGAGCAACAGCCCTTTCTATCGGCTGGCATATGGGAATTATGAAGAATTTGGATGAGAAGCGACTTTGGGATGATGTGATTTTTAAATATATATGTACCGAAGTTAAAAAAGGAGCCTTAATAAATGCGGCTGCTAGTGAACCTCAAACGGGAAGTCCTACACGAGGGGGAAAACCTACAACGGTTGCCATGAAAAGAAACCAAAAATGGGTAATATCCGGGCGAAAAACTTTTACTACTTTAGCTCCCGTATTAGACTATTTTATAGTGAGCGCATCTATTGAGGGAACAGAAGAAGTAGGGAACTTTTTAATTCCAAAAGAATCTCACGGAGTTGACATTGAAGAAACATGGGATAGCATTGCGATGAGAGGAACAGGAAGTCACGATTTAATACTAAATCATGTAGAAGTACAGGAAAGCTATCTAGTTGAAAAAATTGCACCAGGAGATAAAAAGGCAAACGGCTGGTTATTACATATTCCAGCATGTTACTTGGGAATTGCTCAAGCTGCACAGAATTATGCCATCCAGTTTGCGAAGGAATACTCCCCAAACAGTGTAAAGGGCTCCATTATCGACTTACCTAATGTTCAACAGAAGATAGGGGAGATGGAATTACTTTTGATGCAATCTAGACATTTCTTGTATAGAGTGGCAAAGCTTTGGGACGAAGCAAATGAGGAAGAACGAGAAAGTTTGAAACCAGAATTGGGTGCTGTGAAGCTAACGGTAACTAATTCTGCAATTAAAGTAGTGGACCTTGCCATGAGAGTGGTTGGTGCTAGGAGTTTATCTATTAAAAATCCACTCCAACGCTATTATCGAGATGTGCGCGCTAGCTTACATAATCCACCTATGGATGACATGACGATCCAGATGCTTGCTATAAGTGCGATTAATAAATAGTTTAAAGACTCTAAAAAGATGCCCGGAATGATAAACTACTGGGCATCTTTTCTGTTTACTGTAGCAAAAGGCTCCTCAATTTCTCTACATGCTTTTCATCATGTCTTAGGATTTCATCTACTAATTGTTGGCTTTGTTCGTCTAAATCTCCCTTTACTATTTCATCGGACATTTGAATGCCGTAAAAGTCTTCTCCTTTTAATGCGGTTCTTAATATTCCATCCGTTGTATGTGGAGTAGTGAACCTAGAAATGAACTCTTGAATGGACCCTGCAAATCCCTCATCGTCAACGGGAGTTCCTCCGAGATTTTGGATTCTCTCCGCTACTCTCATAGCATGCATTTTATGGTCTTGCTGAATTTGTTGCAGCTCTTTTTTTATGTAAAAATCATCGATATTTTGGATTAAATGTTCATACGCATGAATTCCCATATATTGTCCTTTTAAAAAAGCATTCAACTCTTTAATTACGTCTTCGTACACTATTCTTCCACCTCCTAACTTAATTTTTCCAATTTTAATTTAAGTTATCCAAAATCAGAATTTAAAAAAAGAGTTTAAAAAGTATGTTAAAATATTGGAAAAGTGTGTTAATTATTAGGATTCAGATAATTTTAAATATAGGGGAGAATTTTATGCTTACTGAAGTTAACAAAGGAAGTATTTATTCGGTTACATATGGTGAAGGAAAGCCAATTGTTATCCTACATCCATTAGCTACAGATCATCGCTCAATGGAAGCTTGGTTAGAACCGATTTTTGAGATACATAAGGGGTTCAAGAGGATTTATGTTGATATTCCTGCACATGGAAAAAGCTTGATTAATGAGGAAGTCAATACAACAGAAGAAATTTTGAGTATGATAGACGAATTCTTAAAAGGCACGTTAGGTAATACCCCTTTTCTAATCATAGCAATGTCGTTTGGAAGTTATTTGGCTCAAGGGTTACTTTCTAAGTTTGGAGAACAAGTGGATGGACTATCTTTACTAGCACCAGTCACACAAACGATGGAGAGGGAGGTTCCTAATAGAGTCATTCTAGAAAAAGATGAGGAGATTTTTAAAGATCTAGATGATGAGATAGGAAAGGCCTTTGATATATTAATAGCCAAACAGAATAAAGAGAATTTAGAGTTATTTTTACGTGAGTTTCAGCCGGGCCGTTTATTAGCTAATCGAAAATTCTTAGCTTCAGAATGGAGAACAAAAGGCTACCATTATTCCTTTGAATTGTATCCAGATGGAAGGAAATTTGAACAAAATACACTCATACTAACAGGGAAGCAAGATTATATTTGCGGCTATAAGGATCCCTTTAAACTAGTGGATAATTTCCCGAATAGTACGTACACCATTTTGAATAATACGGGGCATTTAATACAGATTGAACAACGAAAGCAAGTGCAATATCACGTAGGTGAGTGGTTGAAGAATTTTAAGTAAAAAGAGGCAAGGACAATACAGGTTTGTTATCATATTTTAAAGACAGATATTCAGCATTAGAGGGGGAAATTAAGATGGCAGTAATTTCAGTAAGAGAGTTGACGTTAGATAATATCTATAAATGTATTAATTTAAATTTAGATGAATCACAAAAGAATCGCATTGCACCTAATGTTTATTCGATAGCAGAATCAAAGGTCAATCCGAATTACACACCATATGTTATTTACGCTGATCAAGATGTAATTGGGTTTGCTATGGTTGATTATGACCCAACTTTGGATGGAGAAGATAAATATTGGGTTCCTCGCTTTATGATAGACGTACGACAACAAGGAAAAGGATATGGAAAAGAAGCGATGAAACAAATTATTCATATGCTGAAGGAAGCACCAGATTGCGAACGTATTCGATTATCAACTGAACCAGACAATATTCCCGCAATCAAATTCTATGAGTCGATTGGATTTAAAAACACCGGAAAGCTCCTTGAAGAGTCAGAAGTGATATTAGAATTACTACTATAAATAAATTACAGTCGTTATTCCTGTATAGGGACCGACTGTTTTTGTTTAAAGTAGACGTTTGACAGTAATAATCAATATAGCACCTATAATCACAAATAAACCTAAAAAATAGTTGAAACCTGATTCATCCGATTCAGAGGCATACATTCCCCGATTATTTTCTCTAGCATCTTTCATCGCTGCATGAATTCGATCTTCATATTTATAATTTCCGTAATCGTAGAAATCCTTAACAAAACCAGCTTTGGTTATTTCTTCTTGGTGTAATAAATCACCAACCCACACCCAGGCTAATAAGCGGCCGTACTTGTCAAAAAGTGCGTTTCCGTCTGTTTCTATCATGATTTTTCCTTGCTTAAGTAATGTACAACTGTATTCACTAGCTTCTTTTCCGTATGGTTCAATCTTGTTCGTGCTTTCAGGTGTATCAATATATAGGAAACGTGTTTTATATATTTCGCCGTTTATTAGAAAATTAGCCGTGTCACCATCCGTGCATTTCTCTAATGTAGCTTCATATGTATGACCTATTAATAGTTCTCTTACAGAAGTTGAAGCAGTCTTGTTTGATGGTTCCTTTTTCTTAGGGGTAGCAGTTGTTTGAAAAGTATAACCTTCTAAATCTACTTTCGAGTCTATTAATTGATTGGTACATGTTGTATTACTGTTATTTTCAATAATTAAAGTAATGAGTTCTTCCATATTATTTGCTGTCTCGGCTAACGGGGTAGGTTCATGAAGAATGTATACACAATCAGACGAGCGAAAATGTCCTCCAAGTTCGTCTCGTGGGCCGTTATGAGCAAATGTTTGACTAGGAGAAATGATGATCAACCATATTAGTAAAATTAAGTATACTAGTGTCTTTTGATGCAAGATGAATAACCTCCTTCTACCTACTTAGGCACATTACGATGTTCTATCATAACACGAAATGAGGCATTAATCTCTTATAAACACAAAAAAGATCCCCATGAAAGAGGATCTTAAGCTAGATACAATTAACCCTTGCTAACAAACATAGGAAGGTCTGTGTGTCCTAGTTCACGGACGTAGATGAATAGTGCCCCTTTATGGTGAATTTCATGGTCCATTGCTACTTGTAGAACTTGAGAACCTGTTAGTTTCATTCCAAGAATGTTTGTTAAGTCAATAGTTTGATTCAGTTCTTCTTCTGTTAATGACTGTAACGTTTCAACGGTTTTTGTAGTAATTTGATTTGCTAAATCAGATAAGTTCTCTGCCTCAGTTTCAAAGTTGTTACTAAAGGCAGATAGGTCCCCTTTTTTAACAACTAATGCAAATCGGTAGAAGCTTGTCAACATATGAGAGACTAATTTTTCCGTTGTCATGGAAGTGGGGGTTGGTTTGTATTCATAGTTTTCTTTCTCAATTTTACTCACTAATTGGAGTGTTACATTACGGTGTGATAAAAAATAATTTAAATATTTTTCTGTTCTACTCATCATTATTACCTCTTTTCTATTAATCATTTAAAATCATCATACAATAAGTTAGTATGGAGTTAATCTACTATATGTAAATTTATCCATTTTTATATTATCTATTGAAAAATATTTTAACAAAAACTTCTAAACCTGTAACTTTTATTTAACTATAATAGTCTAAGTTAAGGAGCCCTTTTTTTCAAATTTCGGGGACTGTAAATTTAATAAAGATACGTAGGCGATTCTAAGTGTAAGAAGGTGTAAGTATGACTAGTAATGGAAATATGTCTACATCCATGTTTGAACACTTCCTATCTAGCTTCAAAGAAGCCATCATTATGATAGATCATAACTGGACTATTAGGTTTATTAATAAAAAGGCAGAAGTTTTATTTGATGTGAAAACAAACATAATTGGTAAGAATATTTGGTCAGAAATGGCTGAATCGATTCGACCTTATTATGAATTTTATTTAAATCATGCATTTGAGGAAGATAAAATAACTGAATTTGATCATTATTATCAAGAAAAAGCGGTATGGCTGAAAGCATGTGCCTATCCTTCAGAACAAGGATTAACTTTACATATTAAGGAGCAAAGTAATCCCGTTATTAGTAACGGGTTAAAAGAAAGTATTCACTATGATTCACTCTTTAAACAAAATCCAGATCCAGTATTTTCAGTAGATAGAGAAGGAAATTACCTTTCTGCTAATGACAGCTTTATAAAAGCTTCTGAATATTCTATGGATGAAATCATCCAGTTAAATTTTTCACATCTCATACATCAAGAAGACTTGGAAAGAGTCTCAAATCATTTTAAGAAGTCATTAACTGGCTTTCCACAAGTTTATGAAACTAGATGCTTAACGAAATATAGAAAGCTATTATTTATACAGATAAAAAATATCCCTATTATAGACCAGGGTGAAGTGATTGGTGTTTATGGTGTAGTGAAAGATGTAACCGAACAAAAGAAGGCAGAAGCAACTAGTAAGCAAAGGGAAACAAACTTAAGGCTAGCGATGAAGATTGCGAAACTTGGAAGTTGGGAATGGGATGTTCTTAATAATGTTATTACACTATCCGAAGAACATAGGCGCATTATAGACTTAGGGTCTACTTCCCAGCTAACATTTGAGGAATATATGAATTATATTCACCCAAGTGACCGTGATTACGTACAAAAGAATATAGAAGAGACTTTTGAAGGAAAACCTTTAAATATCGATTTTAGAATGATTCGTTCCAATGGACAAATGCGCTATGTAGAGGCTGTCGGTGAAGCTTTTTTTAATAAGATTGGCCAAGTTTATAAAGTAATTGGTACAACTAAAGATGTAACAGATCGGAAATTTGATCAAGAAAAACTGAGGAAGAGCGAGGAGTTATACAATCTAATAACGGAAAATTCACATGACGTGATTATATTTATTAATTCAAACCGACATTTCACTTATGTGTCTCCGGCAATTAAAAATCTATTAGGATATGAACCAGAAAATTTAATTGGAAGAAGAGGACTTGATTTTATACATCCTGAAGATTTGGAGAAATTATATATATCTAAAGAGATCGATTATTATGTGAGCACCTCTCGTTATCTTCATAGAAATGGTCATTACGTTTGGGTCGAGTTATCTAGAAAATTAATTAAGGATGAGAACGGGGAAGTTGATAAGTTTCTCATTATTGCTCGTGACGTAACGAAGCGATTAGAAGCGGAAGAGTTAATGATAAAATCTGAGAAACTAAGCCTCGCTGGCCAACTGGCTGCAGGTATTGCCCATGAAGTAAGAAATCCACTTACAGCTATAAAAGGATTTCTACAGATGATGAGCAAAGGTTATGAAATGAAAGCGGAGTATTTAGAGGTAATAGATGTGGAGCTAACCAGAATTGAGACTATCTTAAGTGAGTTACTGTTGTTAGCAAAACCACAGAGTTTAAAATTTAAAAATCATAGGGTAAGTTCTATCATCATTCAAGTCGTTACCCTGTTAGAAACGGAAAGTAACTTAAAGAACGTTGTGCTTAAGATTGAACAAGAAAGTAATGATTTTTTAATTCACTGTGATGAGAATCAAATGAAACAAGTGTTTATAAATTTTATTAAAAATGGTATTGAGTCAATGCCGGATGGTGGAGAAATGATTATAAAAACAGAAAGTACCGAACATTCTGTATTGATTCATTTTATAGACCAAGGAAGCGGTATTGGGGAAAGTACTTTGGCCAAACTGGGGCAGCCTTTTTTTACAACAAAAGAAAAGGGGACTGGACTTGGACTTGCTACTAGCTTTAATATCATTGAAAACCATCATGGCGAAATTGCGGTAGAGAGTAAAGTAGGCTTTGGAACATCGTTTATCATTAAGCTTCCGCTCGTGAAGGAAATGGAGTTAGTCGCTGTTGATTAAATTTTCTACTATTCCTATGTATCCCTATTTTATTAAAGGGCACTCTAACATTGTGCATATGTAGAAGGGTGGCACAATTATATGAGTGTGTTTAGGAGGTTTACAATGGGAATCTTAAGTGGAAATCCAAAAGATGAACCAATGCATTATGGAGAGGTCTACAGTTGCTGGTCGTTCTTATTAGCTTCTAAAGGGTTATCAGTCTCTCACCAAACGATGAAAAATCATGCAGGTGATGAGGATTTAAAGAAAATACTAGATGAATCTATTCACCAATGTAACCAAGAAATAAGAGACCTTGAAGCTTTGTTAAAGGAAAATGGTGTAGGGTTACCACCGACACCACCAGATCGTCCGCAAGCATGCTTAGATGACATCCCAGTAGGGGCTAGATATATGGACCCGGAAATTGCAGCCTCTTTATCTGCTGAAATTGCAGCTGGGTTAGTATCTTGTAGTAAAATTTATGGGTCAAAGTATTAGAGAAGATATCGCGATGATGTTTGGTCAATATCATACACAAAAAGCTACTCTAGCTGCTAAGGTTCTCCGAATGAACAAGGAGAAGGGCTGGTTAGTTCCTCCGCCGCTACATAAAAAAACGGGTGAGGATTGTTAAAAAAATTCAGACCCTATATTTAGGGTCTGTTTTCATGTTGCGTATTGATTTCTGAAAACTCTTTCTATATAATTTGGTTTATTCGAATTCCGAAATAATAGGTTCATAGTTTTATCATTGAAAAATATAAATTCATTAAGGAGTATTTCACATGATTCGCCGCTTTTTATCTTATTATGTTCCACATAAGAAACTTTTCACGTTAGACTTTAGTAGTGCGGTCGTTGTTGCCTTACTAGAGTTAGCCTTTCCGTTGGCCGTTCAGTGGTTTATTGACTCACTGTTACCAAGTGGAAACTGGTCGATGATTGTTTCTGTAAGCATAGGATTATTATGCTTTTATTTAATGAGTACCTTTTTACAATTTATCGTCAACTATTGGGGACACATGCTTGGAATTAATATTGAGACCGATATGAGACAACAACTATTTACACATGTACAAAAGCAATCATTCCGTTTCTTTGATAATACGAAGACAGGGCACATTATGAGCCGTATTACGAATGATTTGTTTGATTTAGGTGAGCTTGCCCATCACGGTCCAGAGGATGTTTTCATTGCCATTATGACCTTCTTTGGGGCTTTCTGGATTATGCTTACTATTAATGTAAAACTGGCTTTAGTAACCATCATTGTCGTTCCATTCCTTATTTGGTTAATCACGTTCTGTAATATTAGAATGAATAAGGCTTGGAAAGAAATGTATAGTGATATAGCAGATGTAAATGCTCGCGTTGAAGATAGTGTAGCAGGAGTTCGTGTTGTACAATCTTTTACAAATGAGAAATTTGAGATTAAGAGATTTCAGAAAAATAATGAGAAATTCCGCTTATCCAAGCTTGCAGCCTATAAAATTATGTCATATAGTTCTTCAGGAATTTATATGATGACTCGTTTTTTTATTTTAATTGTGTTAGTATACGGTGCTTGGCTAAGCTATACCGGTGAACTAACATATGGAGCACTAGTTGGGTTTGTTTTATACGTAAATGTTTTATTTAAACCAATTGATAAAATTAGTGCCTTAATGGAGCTTTATCCAAAAGGAATGGCTGGTTTTAGAAGATTTACAGAGTTAATTGACACACTTCCTGAAGTCGTCGATAAAGAAGATGCTATTAAAGTAGACACGTTAAGTGGAGATATCCAATTTAACAATGTCCATTTTAGATATGATGATTCAAAAGAGATTTTACAAGGAATCGATCTAAAGATTGATGCTGGAGAAACAGTAGCTTTTGTTGGCCCTTCAGGTGC
The DNA here is from genome assembly GCF_034427655.1 of Robertmurraya mangrovi. Classification (NCBI taxonomy): domain Bacteria; kingdom Bacillati; phylum Bacillota; class Bacilli; order Caryophanales; family Bacillaceae; genus Robertmurraya; species Robertmurraya mangrovi. The sequence continues at coordinate 19,192 of NZ_JAXOFX010000016.1, read as the reverse complement.
TGGTAAGACGACCATTTGTTCACTCATACCTAGGTTTTATGATGTAAATGAAGGAAGCATTACAATAGATGGCATAGACTTACGAGATATGACGAAAGAATCTTTACGATCTAATATTGGTATTGTTCAGCAAGATGTTTTTTTATTTACAGGTACGCTTAGAGAAAACATTGCTTATGGAATGTTAGATGCTACGGATGAAGAAATTAAAGAGGCGGCAAAAAGAGCCCATTTAGAAGACTTTATTGCCTCGTTACCTCTTGGATATGAGACGCAAATTGGAGAGAGAGGCTTAAAGCTTTCAGGAGGACAAAAGCAAAGGATAGCCATTGCTAGAATGTTCTTGAAAAATCCACCAATTCTTATTCTAGATGAAGCAACGTCTGCTCTTGATACCGAAACAGAGATGATTATTCAGAAGGCGTTAACTGAACTTGCTAAAAACAGAACTACTTTAGTCATTGCCCACCGACTAGCTACCATTCGGAATGCTGACCGTATCGTAGTTGTAACGGAAGAGGGAATTGCTGAACAAGGCAGACATGATGAGTTAATTAAAAAAGGTGGAATATTTGCTAACCTTCATAGTGTTCAATATCAACAGCAATATTAAACTATAGTATATTTTTAAACTACGAAATAGTCTAAAACAAAAACAGCGGCCTACTGAAAGCCGCTGTTTTTGTTTTAATATAAAGCCTACATTAAAGGAGGAATCCCTTTACTAATTTCGGTAACGATAGATGTGATTGATTCTACTTGTTTTTCATCTAGATCAAAAGCTTCTTTTATTTTCGTTTCTAAGTCTTTTGTTACTGTTCGTTTGCCTACCTCAACTAAAGCAATGAGAGCGTAACTACAATTTACTAATTTAGCAAAATCTCGCTGTGTTAAATTATAGCTTCGTCTTAAAAATTTAATGATCTCTTTATTCATATAACACCTCATTAATCGAAAAAGCTATCTTATTTAAGTTAGCATCAGAACATCTCATTTGTAAAGAAAGAGTTTTTTTAATTAAAGGTAAATATTTGAAATAATAACGAATGTTAGTTATATTTAGAAAAAATCATAATGTACGAGGTATACCATGGAAAAACAGTTTCACTTAGGTACACTTCTCTTACTTCAAAGGGCGGAATATTTGTAAAAATTAATCAAAACTTGTTAAACTAATAAAAATCATTAATAATCAAAAAAAGATAAGTTATTTACTCTAAAGTTAGGGGGATACAAAGTGAAATTTCGAGTTTCAGCGGTGCAATATCATCTTCATACCATTGGGTCCTTTGAAGAGTTTGCAAACCAATGTGAGCATTATGTAAAAACAGCACAAGAATTTGATTCTAATTTTATTCTATTCCCAGAGTTTTTCACAACTCAACTATTATCTATCGGAAGTGAAAAAGGAATCAAGACGACTATCAATGACTTACCGAATTTTACAGAGCAATATCTTGAATTATTTAAGAAATTAGCAAACGAGACCAATATGCATATTATTGGTGGAACACATGTCATTAATCGAGATGGCAAGCTATATAATGTTGCACATTTATTCTATCCAGACGGTAGAGTTGAAGAACAGGCGAAACTTCACATTACTCCTACGGAAGTGGAAGAATGGAATATGACAAAAGGCGATTCCTTCAGAGTTTTCGATACAGATTTTGGTCGTATTGCCATGTTAACTTGTTATGATATAGAATTTCCTGAAATCGTCCGTATGGCAAAAGCGAAGGGTGCTGACGTTATTTTCTGTCCTTCTTGTACAGATGATCGTCATGGTTTCCATCGTGTTCGCTATACAAGCCATGCACGTGCAATCGAAAACCAAATCTATGTTGTACTAACAGGAACAGTTGGTTCATTACCTACTGTTGATTTCATGAGAGGAAACTTTGGACAAGCAGTTGTCATTACACCTAACGACGTACCATTTCCTCCTAAAGGAATCATGGTAGAAGGCGAAATTAATGATGATATGATTGTGACAGCTGACTTAGATTTAGATCTTCTATATAAAGTAAGAGAAAAAGGTTCCGTAACTACATGGCGTGACAGAAGAACTGATTTATATACAGATTGGGAGTAAAGAATATTCTCTGAAATGGAGTGTTGAACAAATGGAATATGTAAGAATTACTAGCATTGAAGATCCTCTTTTTGTAAAAATGCACGAATTAATGGGAAATGTGTTTCCTCCAGAAGAAGTATTAGAATTTGATTTATGGAAAGAACCATTAGAAGACCCAAGTATTCGTGTATTTGTTGCCGTTAATGGTGATGAAGTAGTAGGGGCAACAGAATATCGCTATTATCCTGATTGGAATATCGGAATGACAGATTTTACGATCATTGGTCGCCCTGGACTTAGCTTAGGTCGTTTTCTAGCTCAAAATAGACAGAAAGACTTAAATGAGTTAGCAAAAGAAAATGGTAAAGTTTTATTTGGAATGTTTGCTGAAATTTATGACCCGTATAAAAGTATGGAACATGAATTTGGCGGCGTAAAGCCGATGGATCCGTTTGTTCGTCGTGAAGTACTTTCACATCTTGGATATAGAAGATTAAACTTCCAATATGTTCATCCTTCATGGAAAAACGATGGAGAAGCTGTATCTGGCCTAGATTTCTGTTTCATGCCAACAGATGACACTCTAGAGTCAATTCCAGCAAAGCTAGTGGTTGATTTCTTAACTACGTATTATTCTGTTTTATCAAATAAACCTCAAGCATGGTTACAAATGATTGAAGAACTGAAAAGCAAAGAAAACATTGAACTTTTACCTTTATAATATGCTAAATAAAGACAGCAAGCATTTATGTTTGCTGTTTTTTTGTTTGATTTTATTCTAAATAAATTTAATTTAGTTTTTAGTTTACTTTTTTACTCTGAGTTGATTGGAGCGGAGGGCACATGACTCCTGCAGGGATAGAGGGAATGGGAGACCCCACAGGCGGTACGTCGAGGAGGCTCCCATCCCTCCCTGCGGAAAGCAAGTGCCTGGAGCGGAAATCAACGGGCCGTATTATATAGTTGGTTTATATCCAAAGTTGGAAAATTTATGTTGACAATAAATGCTAAAATTTATACTATATCAATGTACGATATATCGGTTGACGATATATAAAATTTTACATTTATGAGAAAGTAGGATTTTTATGATATTAATGACACTCATTATTCTATTCACTGTAATTATTGTTCCATTGTTAGATGTTATTGGATATAAACGAATAGAGAGAGAAAAGTCGAGTAAAGCACGAATGCAGTTTTACTATTATCTTATTACCATTGAATGGCTAATCGTTGGTGCAATATTTCTAGTTTCATATTTAAATGGAATATCAATGAAAGAGCTAGGCTTTATCTTTCAGTTTGAAACCATTAGTAATTTCTTGTATTTCATTGGAGGTCTTTTAACATCTACCATCGTTCTGTTCTTTGTTTTATCAAGAATTCCTTTTTACAGAAAAATGCTAGAAAAGCAGCTTTCACTCATTGAACATATGCTCCCAGCTTCCATAAAGGAAAGACTTGTTTTTGCATTAGGAGCTATTACAGCTGGAATTTGTGAAGAGATTATTTACCGCGGGTTCTTATTTCATTACTTCTCCCAAGCACCATTTGAATTAAGTACGACAATGATTATGATTGTAACAAGTGTTATCTTTGGTTTAGCACATATTTACCAAGGCTGGAAAGGTGTTATTGTCACCGGACTTGTAGGTTTTTTAATGGCAAGATTTTACGTTAATTCAGGAACATTAATTATTCCAATTATTTTACATATTATTATTGACCTACGTTTTGCCGTTTTACCGAACCTTAATAAAAAATCAAATACATCCATTGCACTTGAAAAATAGGAGGTATCAGTTATGGAAAATATCTTTATAAATAATTTTTCTGAATATGATCAACCAGATTTATACGATGTTGAAAATGATGGCTGGAATGAGGATACATTGTTCATAGAGCAATGGGCGAAGAAACAAGAAGGAATGGTTATAGATTTAGCATGTGGAACGGGAAGGACAGCTATTCCTTTAGCGAAACAAGGAATATCGGTCATTGGAGTAGATTTACATGAAGGGATGTTAAATAAAGCAAGAGAAAAAAGTGAACAACAGAATCTCTCGATTAAGTGGGTAAACCAAGATATTACGGAACTTCAACTAGATGTAAAAAGTAGTCTTATTTACATGGTTGGTAATTCCTTTCAACATTTCTTAACAAACGAATCACAGAATTTATTGTTCTCATCTGTAAGTAATCATCTATTAGATAATGGGCTATTTATCTTTAATACGCGCTTTCCCTCAAAAGATGAATTAATGCAGCCTGAAACAGAAGAGTATTGGCGTTCTTATACGGACCATTTAAATAGACATGTAGAAGTGTCTACTATTGCGAAGTATAATTCAATCTTACAAATACAAGATTATATCACGATTCGTCGTTTCAAAGAGGCAAGTGGTCAGATAGCTGAAACGAGGAGTTCTATTTCCTTACGTTACACCTATCCACAAGAAATGGATAGACTATTAGACAAGCACGGATTCGAAGTTGTAAATGTATATCAGGATTTTAATGAAGCCCCTTTAACTACGGAAGCTTATGGAATGGTCTATGTATGCAGAAAAGTTGGTCAAAAATAGGAGGTAATGATGTTTACTAAAAAAGAAAAAGATTACCTACCCTTAACCGAGTCAACTTTTTATATAATTCTATCCTTGGTAGAACCGATGCATGGTTATGGGATTATGCAAAATGTTGAGGAAATGAGTAACGGAACCGTTAAACTTGGACCGGGAACTTTATACGGAGCTTTAAATAAATTAGAAAAAGAAAAGTTAATTATAAAAGTTCATATCGAACAAGCTGAGGAAAGAAGAAAGTATTACGAGTTAACAGATTTAGGAAGAAACGTATTAAAGCTTGAATTTGAGCGCTTATCAAGGTTGGTGAATGCAAGCAGGGGAACGATAGAAAAACTGGAGGGGAGATAGTGGAAGAAACAAAAAAAGTCACGAAAGTTTTCTTTGCTTGGCAGGATGAAAAAGAAGAGAACTGGTTAAATGATATGGCTAGTAAAGGGTGGATGCTTAAGGGTGTTAATAAGCTTACATATACCTTTATTAAAAGTGATATTCATGACCCTATTATTTATAAATTAGATTATCGGTCAACTAGGAATGATGATTTCGAAGAGTATAAAGGAATTTTTGAAGATGCTGGTTGGGAGCATGTTGGTATGTTTGGCGATTGGCATTATTTTAAAGGAAAATCATCCTGTGTGGGACAGGAAGACATCTATTCTGATTCCTCATCTAAAATAGAAAAATATAAAAATCTTTTATATAGACTGATTATAGGTTTAATCTGTATGGTCATTATTTCACTTTCCTTTATGTTTAAATCGATAGAGAGTTTATCATTTCTCTTTATACTATTTAGAATAATTTATTTAGTATTTATAGGGTTAATTTGTTATTCTATTTATAAAACTTACGGAAAGATTCAATCTCTCAATAAATCACTATAAGTAGTAATCATTTTGAAGGAGAATATGATGGCTCGTACAAGATACACCAATTACGATAATGTTTCGACCACTAAATCGGTAAGAGAAATGTTAAAGTGGTCAAAGGAACGTCGGGGAAAAGTAAAGGATTTAACGAATCACATTCCTCAAGCGAAAAATAAACAAATAAATCAGCTTCAGACAAATAGACAATTATTTTCAATTACTTGGGTAGGACATTCCACATTTTTAATCCAAATGAACGGAATGAACATTTTAACAGACCCTGTTTGGGCTTACCGGATGGGCTTACAAAAAAGGCTAACTGAGCCGGGGATCATGATGAAAGACTTACCTAAGATTGATGTTGTTGTTATTTCACATGGGCATTATGATCATTTAGATTTTGGTAGTATCAGTAAATTAAACGGAAATCCAACCTATTATGTTCCAGTTGGTTTAAAGTCAGCTTTTTCACGAAGAGGTTATAAAAACGTAATTGAAGCAAACTGGTGGGATACATTTGATGTCAATAATATGAAAATCTCTTTCGTTCCTGCTCAACACTGGACGAAAAGGTCATTAAATGACACCAATTCTTCTCACTGGGGCGGATGGATACTAGAGCATAATGAAAAATCCGTTTATTTTGTGGGGGACACAGGATATTTTAGAGGATTTAAAGAAATTGAAAAGCACTATAACTTAGACATAATCCTAATGCCTATCGGTGCATACGAACCAGAATGGTTTATGTCTTCATCCCATATAAATCCTGAAGACGCTATTCAAGCTTTTGTCGAACTTAAGGGAAATACGTTTATACCTATGCATTATGGAGCTTACCGGTTAGCTGATGATACAGGACCGGAAGCATTGGAACGTCTATATGCAGAGTGGAAGAATCTTAAATTAAGTGATGAGATGTTAAAAGTATTAGCTATCGGAGAAACTTATTGGGTTTAGTTGGATCAATAGCTATAGAAAAACTGATCCCCTTGCAAGAGCATGAGGATCAGTTTTTAGATACTTCCTTATTAATAGATACTTCCGTTAAGTCTTCTTTTCGCTTTGAAATAATATGATTTGGATCTAACCCGGTACCAAGTGAATCGTAAACATCTCCAAGCTGCATATCAATGAGTTCTTCTTTCGTATAATAAACTCTTGGTGTGATAAACAGGGCAATCATCGCTTTTTCCATTGGCATCTCATGGTAACGTTCGGGCCACATTTCTAATATTTTTTTCTTTACCATAGGATAAAATTTCGGATTCATACCAGGGAAAATATGATGCTCTGTATGGTATGAAAAGTTAAAATGCAATACGTCTATAAATTTAGGTACTGTAACAGATAGACTATTTGCTAGCGGATCATTAATATCCGTTTGTGGATTCAAATTATGGTTGGTTGCAATATAACTACTCAAAATAAAGTTGGCAATTAACATAGGAATTATATACGCAAATATCCACTTTTCAAAACCAATCGCTAAAAGCAATCCAATCCAGCTTATCGTTGGTAATAGAAACTCTAATGTTACAACCGGTTGTTTTTTAGGGTTAAATTCTTTTATAAACTTAAAAAACATATTTGTAGAGTGAAAGGTAAAATTAATCATCAAGAAAAAGAAATAGATGGTGTTGCGGACAAATTTAGGTAAGACGAAAAACAATCTTTTGAGTGGACTTTCTTGAATAGAGTCAGCATGTGACCACGTATCAGGGTCCTTATCTCTATGTTGTGTATGGACATGGTGGGTAAGATTATGCCATTTTCTCCAAAGCTTAGGGCCTATGCAAAAAGACCAAAAGGCCATTCCACCAAAAAAATCTTTTAAAATGGGGTTTCTAACAACCGTTCCATGTAAAATTTCATGACCTAAAAAGCTCATTCCAGCAAACCCTGATCCGATGACAATAGCCAGCATAGTATTTAACCAAAAAGGTAAGTCAGTCACACCTATTACAATGATCGCGCTAAGTGTGACAACCAAATAAGCAAGTCCTCCTAACAATCTTGAAGGTACAGGCTTAAATGCTTCTTTAGGTAAAAGAGGGGATATTCTTGCGGCATACCATCCAAATGTGTGTAACTCTTTCATACATCCTATCCTTTCTGCTGAAAACTAAGAAAAGCGCAAGCGCCTTGGTCAGCCCCGACAAATCTTCTCTATTTTTACTTAAACTTCCAAATATTATTCAAAAAAAAGAGGGTCAGTCCCCCTTTAGTAAACTAAAGAGGACTACTGACCCTAGAAAAATAGTGCCTTTATACCTTGGTAGCCAAAGTAGATTCCGAAACCGACTAATGAAATGCCGGAAAGGATAGATGTGAAAATAATATATTTAATTGATAAGAACTTTCGAAAGGTACTTGTTAAACTTGCGACGAAAATATCCCATAAGGTAAGTCCAATAAAAATCATCGTACTGTAGAGTAGTAGTTCTCCTTTACCAAAAGAAGCAGCAGTTTTAGCAAGAACGGACCCATAAATTCCTAACCAGAAAAGGATAGAAAGAGGGCTTGATATGGACATAATGAAGCCATACATAAAACATTTGAAAATACTATCGCTGTTTCTATCATTATTAAATGAAAATTTGTTCGCTCCAGCAATACTTTCAATCCCAGAATAAATAAGAATAAAGCCACCAAATAACCAAAGGAAGGTTTGAATCATAGGATTGTCCAGAAAATGGACGACACCTAAATAGACAGATAACATAAAGATCGCATCAGCAATCATGGACCCCGCACCAACTGCCCAAGCATGCCAAAAGCCATTCTTTAGGCCCTTATCTAGACGTGCTGCATTAACCGGTCCAATAGGAGCAGCAAGAGTTAATCCTAAAATAACATAACTTAAAAAAATCAATTAGACCACTCCACATACTGTAGGTTTGTCCTGAAAAAGGAACTTGTACATCTTATGCAGAAGAATTTAATATTAAAACTAAAAAGAGGGATTTATAGATGAGTAGCGAACTACATATATATTTTGCTAATGGGGGTTGCATATGAATAGATGTGGATGGGTAACAAATGATCCGCTATACATGGATTACCATGATAAAGAATGGGGAGTCCCTGTTTATGATGATCGGTTACTTTTCGAATATATTAATCTAGAAGGAGCGCAAGCGGGACTTAGTTGGTTTACCATTTTAAAAAAGAGAGAGAATTATCGATTAGCGTTTGACCACTTTAACGCTGAAAAAATCATTCAATTTGATGATTCAAAAATTCAAGAGCTGTTACAAAACGAAGGTATTGTTAGAAATAGACTAAAAGTTCAAGCTGTTATTACAAATGCCAAGGCATTTCTTGCTGTACAGGAAGAGTTTGGTTCTTTCAGTTCCTATATTTGGTCGTTTGTTAATCATAAGCCAATTAAAAATCATTTTCGTAGTCTAAGTGAAGTTCCTGTTTCTACAGAAATAAGTGACCGCTTAAGTAAGGATTTAAAGAAAAGAGGATTTAAATTTGTAGGGACAACCATCTGTTATGCATTTATGCAGGCTGTTGGAATGGTAAATGACCACTTGGTTACTTGTGATTGTTATAACGGATAGGGGGAATGATGGGTGTTCATTGTTAATGTAGAAGGGGCCATTTACAAAGAGGATAAATGGCTGGTTATTAGAAGAAGCACTATGGAGGAACATGGAGCAGGTGAGTTGTCGTTAGTTGGGGGAAAAGTAGACGTCGGGGACCCAACCTTTTATATCTTAGAGGAAACGATAAAAAGAGAAGTTTTCGAAGAAGTGGGAATTCAAATTGCAGATGAATTGCAAGTGGTCTTTAACTCAATGTTTACTGCTGATGATGGAGTAAATGTAGTAAATATTGTTATGCTGGGAGAACATCGAGAAGGAGAAGCGTATCCTAAAAGTTCAGATGAAGTTGATGCTGTTTTTTGGCTTACAGAAGAAGACATTCTAAATAACAAAGAAGCTTCTCCATGGTTGAAAGAGAGTATAAAGAAAGCTGTTGAAGCCATTAGGAAACAAAGATTAGAGGTTTAGTAAGATATGAAAAAAATATATTTGGTTAGGCATTGTCAAGCAGAAGGACAGGAACCTAAAGCTAAATTAACAGCATTAGGGAGAGAACAAGCGATACAGTTAGCGGAATTTTTTCATTCGATAGAAGTAGATAGGATCATTTCTAGCCCTTACGACCGAGCACAAGAGTCCATCAAATTTTTAGCCAATCAAAAAGGAATTGAAATAACCCTCGATCCGCGTCTAGTAGAAAGAGTCCTAAGTACAAAACCACAACCCAATTGGCTTGAAATGTTAAAAGAAACTTATGAAGACCTACATAAAAAGTTTGATGGTGGAGAATCAAGTGAGGAAGCGGTGGTGCGTGGCATTGCTATTGTAAAAGAGCTTTTAACAAAGGGAGATAATCGTTTTATCCTTGTAACTCATGGTAATCTAATGTCATTAATACTACGGTATTTTGACCAAACATACGGTTTTGACCAATGGGCAGCATTAACCAATCCAGATGTGTTTTTATTAGAGTTTGAGGAAGAAGGGAAAGTTCTTATTACTAGGGTTTGGGATATATAAAGTACAATTTAATAGGTTAACAACATGAATAGTTTGGAAAATCGTAACATTTACATAATTTTACTAAGGTAATAAGTGGTAAAATTATATTGAGATATAAAACAGGGGGTTACGATATGAAAAACATATTCAATCATTCGAAAAATCAAACGATTTTCTTCTTCCTACTCTATTTCGTTCTGATGGGTTCCCTAATTTTTGCTGCTGTATCAAATCCAATTGAGAATAGTGATGAAAAAACTCCTACGTTAAATCCAGAGCTTTCCTTAAGTTTTAAAGAAGAAATGGCCATCCACAAGGAAAAAGTTAAACAAAAAGAAATTGAGAATGCAGGTAAATGGCAACCATCCAAGCAATTTGTAATGATTGCTATGATCTCTGCTTCTATCCTTGATATTATTATTGTATTGTTATGGGCTAGACATGAGAATATAAAGCGTGAAAAAGCGGAAGGAATCCAGAGTAAGAGAATTACTGATTCCAAATGGTTCTGGAATCTAGTCGCTTTAGGAATTGTACAGCCGAAGAACAATCGAATTGTAATAAACTGGAGAAATCTGTTCTTAAATATTGTGCTTCTGTATTTTATTAAGAAATTACTGATAGATAAATATTGGAATGAAGAGACTTCGAGTAATATTAGGACACTTATTAGTTAGGTTGAGTGCTTTGTTATTATTGGAAAAGAAAAAGCCGATAAAATTCAACGAGCGCGGATAAATGAGAAAAACCGCGGATATAATTCAACGAACGCGGTTTAAATGAAGCAAGTACGTTTTAAAATTAAAAGAATACCTAGCAAAAGGAGTACACTTTGGGATATATTGAAGATCTTCGAGCAATAGTTGGGCATCGACCACTCATTTTTGTTGGTGCTGTAGTGGTAATTGTAGATGAAATAGGTCGAATTCTCCTGCAACAAAGAACATTTCCAAATGGAGTTTGGGGACTTCCTGGGGGCTTAATGGAGTTAGGTGAATCCACTGAAGAAGTTGCCGTGAGAGAAGTATTTGAAGAAACGGGTTTAACTGTCTCTGAACTAAAGTTGATCAATGTCTATTCAGGAAAAGACCATTTTATTAAGGCGGCTAATGGGGATGAGTTCTATGTTGTAACCGTGGCCTACTATACAGAGAACTTCATAGGTGAGTTGTCTGTTGACATAGAAGAATCCATACAAGCTCAGTTTTTAACTCCTAATGAACTTCCTTCTCAAATGGTTAAAAGTCATCGAAACATTTTAAATGAGTTTTTGAAAAAACACTATAAGATGTAAAACGTTTCTAAAACTAGGAACGTTTTTTTGTTTAAGAGTATACCCGCAACACTTAAACAAATATTAAGGGGGAATGACAAAAAAGGTGGTGTGAATATGTTCAGGTATTTATTTCTTTTATGTATTGTATTTGCTCTGTCCCCATTACATAGTGAAGCTAAGATAGAAACTCAAGTAGCTTTTACTCGAGATGGAAATGTATGGATTATAGAAGGGGAAAGGGAGAAAAAAATTACGGAAATGGGTCAATATCATGGTCCAAAATGGTCTAATGATGGTTCTTGGTTATTATATCAGCAGGAAACCCCTTCAGAAAATGATAACAGTATGATTCAAAATAAACTTTGGGCGTATAAACTGGATACTGGTGAAAAAAGAGAAATCTTTTATGATGGGTACAACCCACAATGGTCTCCTATCGAAAACACTGTAGCCTTTCAATCAGAAGGAGTACTTAATATATCGAATCTAGATAAATGGAATAATGTTGCGGTTGGGGTTTACGGCTATACTTGGAAACCTGATGGTAAAGGTTTTTTGTTAGCTTCACGGGCTACATTAAATCCAGATGGATGGACAAACCCTATTATTTATACAAAAAGTTATTCTGGCCAAATAGAGAATATAAATTTATTTAAAGACGTTCAGCCACTATTGATCATACCAAAGGAAGTTACGGTTGGAAATGGGTCAAGTATGGCGGTAAACGTGGGGATGTTTAAGTTTTCTCCAAGTAATAAATATGTTTCTTTTGTTCTTTCACCAACAGCTTCTTTGTCTATGGATAGTAATGTGTTAGCTGTTTCTAAGCAAAATGGAACGAGTTTTGAAACTATAGATGAAATCATTTTTGGTGTAGGGGAACCTAAATGGGCTCCAAATCGGGATACGTTAGCCTATATTTCTGGGAGTGGAAGAATCGTATTTGGGTTTAAAAATAAAAAATTAAAGTACAAAGAATTTCCAGTAAGCGGTACTCTAACGCCGAAAAAATATGCTGAATTAAACTTTACTTGGTTAGATGACGATACAATCGTAACGTCTAGGATAGAGGAGAAAGAATGGTCGAACAATTTTAAAGAACACCCATTACCAAAACTGATTAAAATCAAACTCTCAACCAATCAGCAAACTCCCATAACTAATCCTCCAAATAACAGAGGGGATTATGATCCGATGTATATTGGAAGTGTCAAAAAGTTAATTTGGTACAGAGGTCATTCCATTACGGATAAGAACAGAGATATTTGGATATCGGATCCAAACGGAAAAAATAGTCAATTGTGGATAAAGAATGCCGATGAAATCACCTTTTTTGAGAAATAAATCTTCAACTAGAATAATAAAAATATATAAATTGCAAATTATATAGCCTATTTTCCGAAAAAAAGTTTGACAAATTTGTGAACTTTTATAGAATATTCTATAAAGGGGATGAAAGTTATGGAGAGAAATTCTTTAGGTTTATTATTGTTTATTAAAAAAGTAACTACAATCGGTTTATGCTTAGGGGTATTAGTTTTCTTAAGTAGTTTCTTTGTAAACGGTATCACAGGGGATTATTTATTACACATCGGAATTAGCTTCGTAGCATCATCCATGATGATTTTTGGATTTGGATTATTTATAAATGTCATGGGAGACGTTACATCAAAAGAAGTAACAGCGAAAGAAAAGGTCTAAACATAAAAAATCCGGCTTAAGGGGAAGCCGGATTTTTGCTGTATATATAGGGAGAATTCATTTAGATTAATGACTAGCATGGCCGGATGTTAATACCCAAATAGAACCTACGACAATAACAACCGCACAGAAGACTCCGTACCCAATATTAATAATATTGGTTTTTCCATCTTCACCTTCTGTCATGTGCATAAACATGAACAATTGAAGACCTGCTTGTAACACAGCCATCGAACCAATAATCCACATAATCACTTTAAAGGACATAGCTGTTTTTAGAGCAATCCCTGCAGCAGCAAAAGTGAGTACAAGGGAAGCGATAAATCCAATGACGTGACTGATCGGGAAACCGTTCATTTTCTTTTCCATTATGACACCAACCCTTTCAGATACACGAAAGTAAAGATAAAGATCCAAACAACGTCAAGGAAGTGCCAGTATAAACCGATAATGAATGTTTTGCGAGCAGTAACTGGTGTTAAGCCACGACGTAATAATTGAATAATGACGACGCTTGCCCAGATAATACCGAAAGTTACGTGAGCACCGTGAGTTCCTAGAAGAACGAAGAAGCTTGAAAGGAACGCACTTGTCTGCATCGTTGCACCTTCATGGACGTAGTGAATGAACTCATTTACTTCCATGAATAAGAAACCAGCACCAAGTAATAATGTTAGGATAAACCAAGTTAGCAATCCTTTTAAATTATTTCGACGCATTTCAAAAATAGCTACACCCATTGTGAAACTACTTGTTAAAAGTAGAATGGTTTGAATCATGACATCTTTTATGACGATAAGATCTTTGTGGGTTGGACCGCCTGCATAGCGTTCATAAAGAACGCCATACACGCTAAACAAAGTAGCAAACAATACAATTTCTGCTCCGAGGAAAATCCAAAACCCAAGTATATTCATACGATCTTGTTCTTTTTGATATTCTAGAGGCAAAGAAGTATTTACACTAGCTGACATGATTGTGCACCTCTCCTTCTACGTTCCTCCAAGATTTCTCGGTTTCCTTAATTTCATCTACATGAATGTGGTAACCGTCGTTGTAATCAAAGGAACGATAAATTAATCCTGCAACAATTCCAAGTGCACCGATCGCAGCAAGGATATGCCATTCAAAGACTAGGAAGAATCCAACGATACCAAAGGCAACACACATGATAAATGGAAGCCCAGAGTTACTTGGCATATGGATTTCTTCAATTTCACTATCTTTTAAAGTTAAACCTTCGTTATTCTTTTTCATATACCAGAACGCATCAAGTGATTTCACTTCTGGTAATTTAGCAAAGTTATAGTGTTGAACAGGTGAAGCTGTCGCCCATTCAAGTGTTCTAGCGTCCCATGGGTCACTAGAAATGTTACGGTCTGCATAACGAATGCTCCAGTAAATGTTGTAACAAAATGCTGCGAATCCTAGTGCTAGGATAACCGAGCCAATCGCAGACAGTAAGAATAATGGCGCAAAACCAGATTCTTCAGAGAAAGTGTAAGCACGTCTAACGGCACCATTTAAACCTAAGAAGAACATTGGCATGAATGTTACGTTAAATCCAATTACGAATAACCAGAAATGCCATTTACCAATTTTTTCGTTAAGCATGTAACCAAACATTTTTGGCCACCAGTAGTATAAACCGGCAAATACAGCGAATACTACACCAGGAATTAATACATAGTGGAAGTGAGCAACAAGGAATAGAGTGTTATGGTACTGATAATCGGCAGCACCCATTGCAAGCATAACCCCAGTCACACCACCAATAGTGAAACATGGTACGAAAGCTAATGCCCAAAGCATAGCGTTTGTCATCTTAATTCGGCCTTTACGCATCGTAAATAGCCAGTTAAATACTTTTACTCCTGTAGGGACGGCAATTAACATCGTTGTAATCGAGAAGAACGAGTTAACAAGAGCACCAGAACCCATTGTATAGAAATGGTGAACCCATACAAGCATACTTAGTAGAGCGATACCAACAATCGCATAGACCATTGATTTGTATCCATATAAAGTTTTACGAGAGAATGTAGCGATTACTTCTGAGAAGATACCGAATGCAGGTAATGCAACGATATAAACTTCAGGGTGTCCCCATAACCAGAATAGGTTGGCCCATAACATATCTGAACCACCGGCAGATAATGTAAAGAAGTGCGTTCCATATAGTCTGTCAAATGTCATTAACGCAAGTGCAACTGTAAAGATCGGGAAAGCCGCAACGATAATGGCAGATGTAATTAATGTTGTCCAAGCGAACATAGGCATTCTCATTAATGTCATGCCTTTAGTTCTCATTTTTAGTATCGTAACAATGAAGTTAATACCCGTCATTAATGTACCAATACCGGCGATTTGGAGAGCAACAGCATAATAGTTGTTTCCGATACCTGGACTAAATTCTTTACCCGCTAGAGGGAAATAAGATGTCCAACCTGCATCAGGTGAACCACCAATAACAAAGGAGATATTAAATAGCATCGCACCACTAAAGAATAACCAGAAGCTAAGTGCATTCAATTGTGGGAAGGCTACGTCTCTAGCTCCTATTTGCAGTGGTATAACAACGTTCATTAAACCAATTAAGAATGGCATAGCCATGAATAAAATCATGATGACACCATGTGTCGTAAAGATCTCATTATAATGCTGTGAGTCTAAAAATCCCATTTCTGGTCTAGAGGTCTGTGCTTTCATTAAAAGACCATCCATTCCTCCACGGAAGAACATTAATACAGCAGCGATGATATACATAATCCCAATACGTTTGTGATCAACAGTGGTAATCCACTCCGTCCAAAGCCATTTCCACTTCTTTAAATAAGTGATTCCAGCTACTACTCCAATCATCGTTAAAAGAATAGCAATCTGTGAACCTAGTATAAGTGGGTCACCTGTAATTAAAATCTCATTCCATCTAATGTCCACTATGGTCACCTCCGTGTCCGTCATTAGAGTCATTATCATGTGAATCATGATTCATGTGTTCTTGATTATTTTTGTTTCTGTAGTTATCTTCTTCTTCAAATGTTTTACCACGGTATCCGTGATTTTTATATAACTCAGGGTGAGTATATGTTTTAGAGTTAGGATCTGCGTGGTTAACCCACTCTAAGTGAGTTTTATTAAATGTCATACGACCTAAGTGTGTAGGTTTTAATAGTTCTTCATACTTTTCTTCTGTGAGCTCAGGTGCTGTCTCACGAACTTCTTCAACCCATTTATCAAAATCTTCTTGTGTTTGAGCTAACACTTCAAATTCCATATCTGCGTAACCTTTGCCGTTAAAGTTTGTGTTACGGCCCCAATAAGAACCAGGATTGTCAGCAACTAAATATAATTGAGTTTCCATTTTACCCATGGAATACTTCTGACCACCTAGTGCAGGCACCCAGAAAGATTGCATCGTACTTGCTGAAGTTAACTTGAAGTCGACTGGTGTATCTGCTGGGATATTGACATAGTTGACAGTTTCAATATCTTGTTCTGGATAACTAAAGATCCATTTCCAATCGGCAGAAGTAACATGAATGGTAATAGGCTCTTTTTCTTCATACCCTTTTGGAACTTCTTCTAAAGCATAAAGTGTTTTAACTGTAGGAATGGTAATAGCAATAACGATTAAAATCGGAATCGCAGTCCAAATAATTTCGTACAATGTATTACCGTGTTCCTCTGGTGGTTCATAATCCATATTTTCAGGTTTTTCTCTGTATTTCCAAATGATATATCCGAATAAGGCGAAAACAACTACGACAACGAGTCCCATCCAAATCAGAGACCAGTTGATTAATTCGGTAATGCTTCTAGCTACAGGTCCTTGAGGCTGAAATACAATCATTTCACATCCGCTAAGAAATAGAATGGAAAAAAGCGAAATGAAAAACAGTTTTAGCTTCAACATACTCACTCCTTTGAAATAGGCTTTTATCAAAAGATTGTTACGAATCGTATCAATCTTTGTGTACAACTTCACAAACACATTGTTCAAAGTATCACAAACTTTTAGAAAAATATATAGTTTGGAGGAATTAACAAGTAATGTTCAAATCTACACAAACTATTGCTGAAAGTTTTATGATCGTAGTGATTTATATCACTATACTATTACCACTATGCTTACGATGATAACATATCAAATTGTGATAAGCTGTGACAAAAAGGGTAAGGAAATTTATTCCAATTGTAATAAAAGAAGAGCTAAAAGCTTGAAATAAAGAGGAGAATCAATTATGAGAAGAAAAAATACACCTTGTAAAAGAGGTGTATTTTGACAAAAGTGTATGAAATTTAGCATAGAATTTTTGGAAAAAGCTTATCTCATACGTCAAAGAGGGAATGAGGTTTCAAACAAAGTTAAATTTTTTATATAATAAGAAAGTAAGAAATTCCCTCAAGGTTAAAGTTGCCTAATATGGTTTAACGTTCATCATAAAAAATTTTTGAACCCGTAACTATTATCCACCTCTTATTCGTTTAGTAAGTAGAGAGGTGCTTAGGAGGAGTGAACAAGATGCAAAGTAAGCTTAGACCAACTGAATTCGTTGACTGTGAAGATACTTTTTTCTCTGAATTATATCTGAAGTTAAAAAAGTATTGTCATTTTCTTACTCAAAGCGAGTGGGACGGTGATGATATTGCACAAGAAACGATGATTAAAGCATTAAAACACTACGATATCACCCGTGATATGAGTTCAGCTTTATTAAATAAAATGGCTTATCATAATTGGATTGATACAGTAAGGAAAAGAAAGAGAGAAGTACTTGAAAATACGAATCTTGATAAAATTCAAGAAGACAACGACGTATCACAGTTAATGGACACGATTCAATCTTTGCTTTCTAAGCTTACTCCAAAACAAGCGGTAATTTTTACGTTGAAAGAGGCATTCCAATTTAAAGGAAAAGAAATAGCAGATGTATTAGGTATGAAAGAAGTAGCGATAAAGGCTGCTCTTCATCGAGTAAAAAATCGATTGGAAAAAGAGGATTGTTCTATTAGTGATTCTTTCTGGGAAGCAGAGGAAAAGGAGCAACTTTCAGAAGTGTTATACGAATCGATGAAAGCAGAGGATCCATTTATACTGATTAAAGCTCTTCCTTCTATACCATCCTTTAGGCAGGAAGTTAATCAACCAAAGCTTGTTTTGTATACAAAAAAGTTAACATCCACTCCTTCAAGCGCCTACTGTATGGCTGCATAAGCCTAATAAACAGGAGGGGTTAATAAATGAGTACGATACCTTATGTCATAGAGCAGTCTGGCCGCGGGGAACGTTCGTATGATATCTATTCGCGTTTATTAAAAGATCGCATTATCATGATAGGGGACGAAATCAATGATCATATCGCTAACAGCGTGGTTGCACAATTATTATTTTTAGCTGCTGATGCTCCTGATAAAGATATTTCTATTTATATTAATAGCCCAGGAGGTTCAACAACAGCAGGATTTGCTATTTTCGATACGATGCAATATATAGAGCCTGATGTGCGAACGATATGTACGGGAATGGCTGCCTCATTTGGTGCCATGCTTCTCTTAGCAGGTACAAAAGGAAAACGTTTTGCCTTACCGAATAGTGAAATCATGATTCACCAGCCATTAGGAGGAGCAAGAGGGCAGGCAACAGAGATTGAGATATCAGCAAGAAGAATCTTGAAATTAAAAGAACATATCAATCAAATTATTTCTTCTAGAACAGGTCAACCAATAGAAAAAGTAAAAAACGATACTGAACGTGACTATTTCATGAGTGCCGAAGAAGCAAAAGCATACGGAATCATAGACGAAATTATTTCACCTAAATAGGATAGTGGAAGCTGACTCAAAAGGTCGTTTAATAACGGCTCTTCCTGAGTCAGTTTTTTTGTTTATTAATAGGAGGTTTATTTTTTTGTAAAAAGTATGGTCATACTAACATTTACCTCTGAGTTGATTGTAGTGGAAGGCGCTAAGACTCCTGCAGGAGCAGCGGGACAGGTGAGACCCACTGGCTTTGCAAAGTTGTAAATCAATTTGAATTTAAGTAAAAATTTTACATCTATATTTTGCTGTGGGAGCAAAAAAGACAATCTACAAATAAGATTGATATTTGTTCCCTT
>NZ_JAXOFX010000015.1:0-122670 GCF_034427655.1 Robertmurraya mangrovi | reverse complement strand
TCCACTGCTTTCTTTTTAAAGGCAACATCATATGTAGTAACTTTCTTTTTCCCCATAAAAAAATCCCCCCATAGTAGACAGATTAGTGTGCTTTCTTTTTTCTGTCTACTATAAGGGGATCATATCAAAAAAGAGATGGCTCTATGAATTTCTTACTCTTGTTCTTCTTGTGCTTCTTCCATACGGCTGTCTAGTTCTTCAAGCTTTGCTGTTAATTTCTCTTTCTTTTTCGCACCTTTTTCAGTTGATTCATCCAATTGTCCTAATTCAACTAACACTTTTTCTCTTTTTTTAGCCAACTTTTTCTTGCCCATACATTAGCCTCCCTCTAATTTTAATTCCTAATCATTATAGAAAGGACAATTCTAATTGTTGTGGGTATTTCACCTATTAGATATTAAAAATTTTTCACAGATGAACAAAAGCGCAAGCGCCACGGTCAGCCCCGACAAACAACTGTTCTTCAACCCTAAAAGTTTGATTTTCGACTTTTAGGGTTGAAGGTTATTTGACCTCGTGGGGCTAGGCGCTGGAGCTGGACGGGGACACTCAATGTTAAATAGTTATCCACAATGCGAAGTATTTTATAATTTCCCAAACGATAAAAAAAGAAGGCCATTAGCCTCCTTTTCTCATGTCTTCTATATTTAATGGGGGATAACAAATTTAAATTCAACCTTTATTAATGTTTGGGATTAGATTTTATATTATCTCTTAAAGTATCAACAGCATTTCTTGTTTCATCAAGGTAGGTGATTGTTTGTTCATACTGCCTGGATGCTACAGACATAAATAAAATATCGATAACATGCAGTTGGGCAATACGAGATGAAGTTGCGCCACTTCTAAATGTTGGTTCCCTCGTTGCAGCTGTATACAAACGTATATCGGCTTGATCAGAAACTAACGAAGAACCATACTTAGTTAAACTAATCGTATGTGCACCTCGTTTATTAGCCAATTCTAATATTTTTGCCACCTCAAATGTTTTTCCTGAAAAGGACACTCCAAATACTACATCATCTTTCTGTACGTTGGCTACCAATGTCGCAGCCATATGAATATCCGAGAAAGCCGTTGCATTTTTATTAATTCGTAGAAACTTTTGTTGAGCATCAGAAGCAATAATACTTGAAGCGCCTACTCCAAAAAAATGAACGGTATTTGCATTTTGTAGCACTTCTACTGCTTTCGCTAACTCTTCAATACTTAATAGCTCTGCTGTTTCTTGGATGGTTTGTATACTATTATTTGTCATCTTTTCAATAATGGAAAAAGGGGATTCATTAGGTTCTATATCTCTAAATTCACGGTCATTTGTATTTTGCAAATCACCTGCAATCCGCAGCTTTAGTTCTTGGAATCCTTTTAAATTTAAAGACTTACATAACCGGATCACCGCAGCACTACTAGTATCGCTACGTTTTCCTAATTCGTTCGCCGTTAAAGTAATGGACTCTCTTGGGTTCTCTAAAATAAATGAGGCTATTTTTTTCTCCGATGGTGGGAGCTGTTTTAGCATCTCTTCTAGCATCACTAAGCCCCCATTTGTAAATGACATAAGCGACCTCTCACTTTACAATAAACTCTATTTTTTAACCATTCTTATAAAAGCTTGCTCATAAGTCATGCTTTATTATATTGATTTTTTCATGACATGGAAAGTTCGCGTTACTTGAAACCCTGTCTTTTTATATAACATTCCTGCTGGGCTTTTCTCACTTGTCCATAGAAACCATGCTCCGTGTAATCCTTCTGATCTCATACTTCTAAGGCATTCATGTAACATGATTTTCCCGATTCCTTTTCCTTGCTGGTCAGGGTCAACACCGAAAGGTCCAAAACGTTCTGCAATCCCTTCATATCCACCGTACAAGCAAAAACCAATCAGCTTTTCTTTATGTCTAGCAACTAAAATCCGTTTTAAAGGAAGACCTTGTAGAATGCCCTCACGGATAGCCCTCCCCCAGTCTGGATTAAAAATTAAATTAGCAAATTGGATAACCTCATAAAGATCTTTGTCCTCTGCTTTTTCAAATGTATATCCTTCTGTTTCCCTAATTCTCTTTAATTCTTTCACTTCTAACGGAACCTCATAACCTACTAGGTTACGATCCATGGCCACCGGGGAGTATAGTCTTTCAAACCCTTGATACTGTAAAAATTGATAAGCTTCTGGATACGTATTCTCATCAATTCCTGGCAAAATGTAGTTCGGTGCGTAAGAAGCAAACAACACATTTTCACGGCCTTCTCCAGCCAAAAATTCAACTGCCTCACTCAGAAGTTTCTTTCCAATTCCCCTGGTTCTAAAAGATGGGTGGATAAAGAAAAATGGAATCCATCCATTTTCAGGTTCTAAGTCTATTCCATACATAGGAAGTAGCCTTCTTACGGCATACACACAACCGACTAATTGATCCTCATGAAAGGCGAGTTTCACTCCCACTGGATCAAAATTTGCATCTAGAAGAACGAGGTTTCGAAATCTAGTAGATGTGATAGGGTCCTTAGGAAGACATTCATTCCATAATTTCACGATTTCCTTTTCATCGCCTGACTGATAAAAACGATAGACTAACAAGATTACCACTCCCTTGCCTATTAGTTTTTAACTCTTATAAAAAATCCTTAGTTATATAACAAGTAAGGTTGTCTCTGCTTTCGAAATCGTTCAAGCTTTAAGTAATTTTCTTCTAAAAAATCACTCGTTTTTCCTTGAAGCAACATTTCCTTTAACTTTTTCGTTCCAGCTAAAAGATCAAACATATATCGACCATTTTCATGCTTAATGATTTCAAAGTCAGTTGGATACATTTCTGCTATGATTTCTAAAAGGGTTAACCCAACCTTTAGTGAGTGGATTTCTCTTCTATTCACAACATGAATTTGAATACCCCCACACACTTGATTTTGGTGTTTTTGATACATAGGCATAAAAGATGTAGGTCTAGCTAATATTCCAGTGAGTTTTTTCTTATTCAGTCTTTTTGCAAGTTGGTGTCCATCTATAAAGGGAGCACCTATAATTTCAAATGGCCTCGTGGTTCCCCGTCCCTCCGATAGATTCGTTCCTTCTACCAAACAAGTTCCAGGATATAACACACACATATCCATTCCTGTTGTATTCGGAGATGGTGGTACCCAGAACAAACCTGTTTCATCAAAATAGTCTTTTCTATTCCATCCACTCATCGGCACAACTGTAAGCTCACAGCCTATCCCATATTCATGATTAAATAACTGCGCTAACTCCCCTACCGTCATGGCATGTCTATTCGGAATAGGATAAAGTCCAACGAAGGATCTTACATCTTCCTCTACTAAATTCCCTTCCATTGAAAGCCCTGATATAGGATTTGGACGGTCTAATACTACAAAATGTTTATTCTGCTCTGCACATGCTTCCATTACATAGGCCATCGTATAAATAAAGGTGTAATATCTTGCTCCAATATCTTGTAGATCAAAAACAACCACATCTACTAAATCAAGCATTTCTTTACTAGGCTTTTTTGAATTTCCATATAAACTATAGACTGGTAATTTAGTATAGAGATCTATGGATGAATCTATTTTTTCTCCCTCTTTTACATCTCCTCTAATCCCATGTTCTGGTCCATAAAGTGCTGTTAAATGTATGTCTGGGTGTTGAAAAAAGAGATCAATGGTAGGAACCAGCTGACTATTTACTCCGGTCATGTTTGTTACAAGCCCTACTCTTTTTCCTTTGAATCGATTTACGAATTGCTCTAAAAAGACATCTAAACCAAGCTTCACATCCGACCCTCCATTACTCTTAAAAAAAGAGAGAAATTCATCTCTCTTTTTTTACCAGAATATTATTCCTTCACTCCACCAAGAGTTAAACCTTTAACAAACTGGCGCTGGAAGATAATAAATACGATTATCATTGGAATAGCTGCAATGGCAGCACCACTCATTAGCAGCTTAAAGCTAGCTAGGTTTGCATCTTGTAGTGACTTTAATCCTACTGGTAACGTATAAAGATCTGCATTATTCAATACGATAATTGGCCATAAAAATGAGTTCCATACATTCATAAAGGTGAAAATCCCTAGTGCTGCTAGACCTGGTTTGGATAAAGGTAAAACAATTTTCCAAAATGTCTTCCACTCACCAGCACCGTCAATCTTCGCAGCATCTAACAACTCATCTGGAATCGAGTACATAAACTGCCTCATTAAGAATACTCCGAATACCATTGATAAGTCTGGGAAAATTAAGGCCCAATGTGTATCCATAATTCCTAAATCTCGAATCATAATAAACATAGGAACTAATGTTACTTGACCCGGAATCATCATCGTTGAAATGATTAACCAAAAGATGAGATTCCTCCCCGGGAACCGTTTCTTTGCTAAAACGTACCCAGCCATTGCATCAAACAAAAGAATCCCAATTGTAACAACAACCGCAATATAAGCACTGTTTAAAAACCAACGCCCTACATTATTCTTCGTTAATAATGTTTTGAATCCAGAGAAGGTGTTATCAACGATATACTCCATTCTCTCACGGTGATATGCTTCCCCTTCAGCATCACCATTTTTGTCTGCCTCTCTTGCTTTACCCCAATGTTCAAAATACTCAGGAATCCCCATTGGATAAAGCTTCGGTGGATTCGAATCCACATAAGATACTTCTCTTGGCATTTCCTCATCTTGATAACTACTTAGCTGTAAAGCTGTACTAAACACCCAATATAAAGGCAGAAGGGAAACGAGAGCAAAAATCGTTAGTAATAAGTAAGTGATTGTTTTGTTGAGTCTATTCAACTTATTAGTTGCATTCATTCCATTTCCCTCCTATTCTTCATGCCTTAGTATTCTAAATTGAATGATTGAGAAGAATAAAATGATTAAGAACAACACCATCGATTGGGCTGCAGCAAAACCAAATTCAAAATCTCTAAATCCTGTTTTATAGATGAGATGAACAAGTGTCTCCGTTGAACTTCCTGGACCCCCACCCGTCATCATAATAATTTGGGTAAATACTTGGAAAGAACCAATTGTACTTAACAAAACTAAATATAGAGTGGATGGCTTTAATAGAGGAAGAGTGATATGTATCCATTTCTTGAAAGCATTTGCTCCATCAATCGTAGCTGCTTCATAAAGTGACTCAGAAATGGATCCCATTGAAGCTAAATAAAAGATGATTCCCACTCCAAACGGTATTAAACACTGCATGATAATAATCGCCCATAATGCCGTTGCTGATTGACCAAGCCAGTTGACCGGACCTACCCCAAACCAACCTAATACATAATTAAAAAGGCCAAAATCATAGTTATACATCCAGCGCCAAACCATTGCAATAATAACACCAGATGTAACAGTTGGTAAGTAAAAGGCTGCTCTGAACAAGCTTTGCGATAATCTACCAAGTGAATAAATTAATGTTGCAATAATTAATGCACTAATAACATTGAATGGAACTGTAACTAAGGTAAATAAAAATGTATTCCATAATGCTTTCCCGAAGGCTTCACTAGTAAATACTTTTAAGTAATTTTCGAATCCTACCCATTCTGCCCCAAACACTTTATAATCTTGAAAAGAAAGTAAAAATGCCCAAACAACTGGAATAGCAATAAAGGTTGTGAATAATAGCAGTTTTGGTAAAAGGAAAAGATAAGCTGGTAAATATTTTTTAAACCTTTGCCATTTAGTCTTCTTTACCGTAGTAATTACAGGGATTGTTTCTTGTTCTAGTTTCACGTTTTCTCCCCCGCCTCTCCTATGTATTACTTTTATATTTTAGGAGATTCATTTAAAGATTTTTCTAGGATCATCTTTTTTTAGTAGAGACCTTTCTATGTAAGAAAGGCCTCTACTAGATTTTTTTACTTTATTATTTTAGTAACTCATCTACTTTTTTCTTCGCGGCATCCATTGCTTCTTGAGCCGATTTCTCACCGTTGAATACTAACTGAAGTTCTGTTTGAATCGCTTCATCAATCTTTTTCCATTCTGGATGTCTTGGTAAGCTTACTACTTGAGAAGACATTTCTTGTGCACGAGCCATTTGTGGATTCTCTTTATAAGGATCCATGTCAGCTGAGCTAATTCTTGCTGGGAATGTACCATATTCTTTAGCCATTGTATATTGCTCTTCCGTAGAAGAAATATGTTTCATAAATTCTGCAACTTTCGCTTTTTTCCCTTTATCTTCTTGGTGGAACATTAACCAACCACCGACACCTCCGATTGTCACAGGTTTACCTGATTTACCAGTTGGGTAGTTAGCAACTGCAAAGTTCGTAGGGTATTTTCCTTGTGCTGCACCGATTGCCCAAGTTGCCCAAGGTTGCATAGCAACTGTTCTTTGCTCTTCGTTTGCCCAAGCTTGGAATGTACCACCTACATCAGCACCACCATGTGTAACTGGAGCTACTTCTTCTTTTAATTTTAAATCTGCTAGTTGCTGTATAGCTGAAACAGCTTCTGGGCTGTTAAAAGTAAATTCTGTATTATCTGCATTTAAAGGATTTCCACCATTCATATAGAAGAACGGCCATGCTTCATAGTAACCTGGTAAAATATAAGTTGATACTCCGTATACGTCTGTTTTGCCATCGCCATCACGGTCAAAAGTTAATTTCTTAGCTGTTTCTACGAATTCTTCCCATGTCCATTCACCGTTTGCTGGTGGCTCTACGCCTCTTTCTTTAAATAAATCTAAGTTTAATAGCATACTATGAACCGTCATAGAGTTAGGAATTCCATAAAGTTTTCCGTCAAATTTATAAGAGTCTAAAGCGTTTGGATAAAAGTCTTTCAACTCATCTTCTGTGAAAAATGAGTCAAGTGATTCAATAACCCCTTGTTCAACATGATCTGAGCTTACTGCACTACCACTAATATCAACAGGTGCGATATCTGGCCAAGCTTTACCTGCAATAGAAACCCCTAATTTATCAGGAAGTTCTGCCCACGGTACTTGAACTAATTCTACTTTTACACCTTCATTTGCTGCTTCAAATTCTTTAATTTTTGCTTCTAACCAGTGGTACTTGTTATCATCGGCATCTGGCCAACGTGGTCCATCCCAAATCGTAATGGTACCTTTCCAATCGCTAGCTTCTGAAGTGGTTTCTTCTTTGTCTGAGCAGGCTGCTAAAATCCCAAAGACCATAATGGAGATTAGAAACATGCTTACATATTTAAGCTTTTTCTTCATTTTTATTCCCCCTGTTTTTTCATTTATCTAATGAAATAGAATTAACTAAAAGTCCAAAAACCCTTTATTACCATCCAAGAAGTTTTTTGGTCCTTCACCCCCTTAAATGATGTTTCATTACCATGAGATTTTCCCCATAATTACCGGCTTTGTTGCTCCTGTTGCTGAGGGAAGATTATTGGTTTGTTGCTTCAAACATTTATAGCCAAGTAAAGCAAAAATCATGGCTTCTTTCGCATCTGGTGAAACACCAAGATGATTGGTACCTTGAATCTCCAACTCCGGTAGTTGGTTCGAGAGTTCTTTTAATAGAGTTTGATTATGATAGCCTCCACCGCTCACTAACACTTCTTTTAACTGTGCTGGCTCGATATGTTTTTTGATTTCACCTGCAATCGTATAAGCAGTTAAGGCGGTTACGGTTGCTAAGCGATCTTCCAATGATAACTTTAAGTCCTCTGCTTCAAGCCAAAGTTTCTCAGCATACTGGATTCCAAACATTTCCCTTCCAGTACTTTTTGGAATCTCTACTTGGTAATATGAATGGTTTAAAAGCTTTGCTAACCACCCCTTATTGACCATTCCCTTGGCTGCAAACTCTCCACCAGCGTCATACGATTTTTCACCGTTAGTAGCCCATTTCATAAAAGCATCGATAATCATATTTCCTGGACCTGTGTCATACGCTACACAATCTACTTCTGTACTGTTTTTTGGCAACACTGTTAGATTGGCGATTCCACCAATGTTCAATAGCACACGGCCAAATTCTTTATTTTTAAAAAGGATGTAGTCAGCAAAAGGGACTAATGGTGCCCCTTGACCACCTGCTGCCATATCTCTTGTTCGAAAATCACCGACTGTTGTTATACCTGTTCGCTCAGCAATTACACTTATATCACCAATCTGAAAAGTAGAAGCTACTTGATAACCCGCTAGATTGATCTTTGTAGGTTGATGATAAATCGTTTGTCCATGGGAACTA
Organism: Robertmurraya mangrovi; assembly: GCF_034427655.1. Lineage (NCBI taxonomy): Bacteria > Bacillati > Bacillota > Bacilli > Caryophanales > Bacillaceae > Robertmurraya > Robertmurraya mangrovi. Next base: position 114,476 of record NZ_JAXOFX010000015.1, on the reverse strand, counting down.
ATCAAGTCAATATCACTCTTATTAAATCCGGCTTCTGTAATTACTTTTAAAGAAGCTTCTGCAAACAGCTCACCTAAAAGGAAATTCATTGAAGAGATATTTTCGATTCTTGCTGTTTCGGGATTACATATATCTAAAATGGCTTCCTTAACCTCTTTTGAAAAGGGATAGGAGTTAAAGAAAATAGTGTCTAAATGAAGTTCTTCCTCTTCTGTTATCCTAACTAAAGCCGCATCAATGCCATCTAGTGAAGTACCAGACATTAACCCAACCACATGGTACTCTTTTTTCATCCTATTAGCCCTCCTTACCACTAGGCCTCGATTAAAGATTCGGAATGGTAACCGGTAATTCTCCCGACACCTTCTTTTTACCGAAAATCGCCGAAGCCGCTGTTCTTAACGCTGGATAAGTGAACTCATACGTACATATATAAGTTGATATACCAGGAAAATACGTTAAGTCATAAGGACTTCTTGTTGCTATCACAATAAGGTTTTTCGTTAATTTATTTAACACTTCCACTAAACGAACCTGTTGGCTACCAGGAAGTGCAGTTAAGGTTCCTACAATGACCGTCGAGTAATGTTTAGCGGCTTCAAGAATATGGGTAACTTCCTCCTCAGTCGGTGGATTGGAGAACTTCATTACATCTGTATGTTCATGAAACTCTCGAATCGATTCTTCTAAAGAGAAAGAAGAATATCTTCTATCTTCAACTTGCATGATTAAATTATTTTCAGGGTAAACAACTAGAATCCTTTCCTCCTTGTCTAACGATAAAGGAATTAATTCTTTTTCATTTTTAACTATTGTCACCCCTTGACGGTAAACCTCCGCTGCTTCAAATTCATGTTGTTTACAGCCAACGGTCTCTGAAACTTCAAGTTCCCCTTCAAGCTGAATATCTTCCCAGCTTAAATATTTTTCTTTTAACTTCATCACTCGCCCGTACGCTGCATCAATGGTCTTCTCGTCAATCTCACCACGGTTTACCGCTTTTAAAATTTCATTAATGGTTTCAAAATGTCTAGTATGTAAATGGGAAACCATAATAAGATCGACTCCTGCTTTAATAGCTTCTACTCCCCCTTGTGCCGTCCCTATGTTGTCAGCAATGGCATTCATCTCCATACAATCCGTTGTGACCACTCCGTTAAATCCAAGTTTTTCACGTAATAACCCATTAATTACTTTATGTGATAAGGTTGCTGGAACATTTTCTCGATCTTCTATCGCTGGAAAGTATACATGTGCCGTCATAATGACATCTGCGCCTTTATCAATACAGTCTTTAAACGGTTTCAACTCGATTTCTTCTAAACGGTCCATTTCATGTGTGATAACAGGTAAATCTAAATGTGAGTCCACATTTGTATCTCCGTGACCCGGAAAGTGTTTTAATGTGGTGATGACACCAACATCTTGCATCCCTTGCATGGCATTTTGCCCAAACAGTGAAACCTGCTCTGGAGATTCCCCAAATGATCTTACCCCGATAACTGGATTTTCCGGGTTGTTATTCACATCAACAACGGGTGCTAAGTTCCAATTTAGCCCTAATGCTTTTAACTCTTTTGCTGTAGCAGCAGAAATAGCATAAGCATTTTCCGGACTCTTCGTTGCACCTAATAACATCGCACCTGGGAAGACCGTAGTTCCTTCACCTAATCTTCTAACCACTCCATTTTCTTGATCTAAACAAATCAAAAGTGGCTTTTCATGCCCTGCTTTTTTAGCTTCTCGTTGTAATTCCGTAGTTAATGCAAGCACTTCTTCAGGGGTCCCTATATTTCGACCGAATAAAATAATACCGCCTACATGGTGGTCACGAATAAGCTTTTTAATTTCAGGTGAAGCCGTCTTTCCTTTGAAACCAAAAACCATTAACTGACCTACTTTGTTTTTTAATTCCGGAGAAACCATGTTTTCCTCTCCTTTCCCACTACTTCGTTTTTAAATATAGCGCTTACAATTCAAATCCTGGAATAGACGCTCCTTTTCGAACGTTAGAACCTACTGGATATTTAAGGGTTTGTGCATATTTACTTCTCGCTACACAACCTCGTACCGTACCTAAAGCTTTATAGTAATCATAATATCTGAAAGATGTAGAGTTCATAATAAACCAATATTGAGATAGTGCCTCCAAGTAAGCATCAAATTCATCTGAAACATCGACAAAGACATCAGGGACATAGTCCTCCATATCCTCCCAGTTCTCACTATGGAACACTCGAGTCAGCGAATGTGGCGGTAATCCTTCTAAATCAAAACCTGGTAACGCTGCCTTCAACCATGCAGACTGTACAATTTTAGGAACTAGGGCATGGTCAGGATGAATACTCTTTTCCCAGTGAGTAACGACTACATTAGGCTTTAACTTCCTAAAAATCGTTGCCACTCTCGATACCGTTTCATCATCTTCTTTAAGCTCTGCATCTTTATAATCTAATGTTAAACTTTTTGCTCCTAAAATAGCGGCAGCTCTTTTCGCTTCTTCGATTTTCTGCAACCTGTAATCCTCCACTGTTTGACCAGCTGGTGTTCCTTTTTCACCTGCTGTTAAGTGAAGAAAGGTTACTTCATGACCTGCTTTAGCATATTTGTGTGCAATGGCTCCTGCTTGAATTTCTCCGTCACCACAGTGGGCACCGATAATCATTAAATGAAATTTAGACATCCTAATCCCTCCATTAATGATCCCTTACAAGTAAGCACGAATGACATTATGTAATCTAGGACGCAAACGAATAATCGGATCTTTTCTTCCATAATGAACACGGTTGGTTAGTAAAATGACACGCAGTTCAGCTTCAGGATCAAACCAGACACTTGTTCCAGTAAATCCTGTATGACCATAAGATTTAGGAGAGAAAAAATCTCCACAAGATGAATTGCGTGGGCCTTTTAAAATCCACCCAAGTCCTCTGTACTCGGTTTTATCAAATGGAGTAAAATTTTCTCTTGCTAATTGAGTAGAGACTTTTGATAATAGTTGCTTTCCGTTATAGACGCCATCTTGTTCTATCATAGAAAAATAGTTTGCTAGGTCATCTATTGTGGAGAAGAGACCCGCATGACCGCTAATGCCACCCATAAATTCCGTATTATCATCATGAACAATTCCGTGTTTATAATCTTTTAAAGCTTCATTAAATTCAGTTGCAGCATATCTCTCTCTAGGGAATGTCGGATTAAAACTAGTCTCCTTCATCTCTAGTGGATCAAATATGTTTTTTCTAACAAAATCTTCGAAAGGTTGATCGGTTAATTTTTCAATTAATTTATATAGAATGATAAAGCCTAGATCACTATAGATTACTTTTTCTCCAACTGGGGCAACTAGTTGATCCTCTACAATCGCTTTGAAAACCTGTTCTGCTTTTAGAGCCTCTAGGAAATAGGGTTTATGTGCACGAAGCCCTGATGTATAGGTTAAAAGGTGAACAACTCTAATTTCATCTTTCCCGTTTACACCAAACTCAGGAAAGAAACTCGTAATCGTGTCATCTAAACGTATAGCTCCTTCCTCCATTAACTTTAAAATGGTAGGTAAAGTAGCAACAATTTTAGTAAGAGATGCCAAATCAAAAACTGTATTTATGTTCATCGGAGCCTTTTCTGGATATACCACTCGGCTTCCAATTGCCTCTTGTAAAATGGTTCGAGATTGATGGGATATTTGGATGACAGCCCCCGGAATATGCTCTAAATCGATTTCATTTTGCAGAAACGATAGAACCTTATCCCGCATCGTTTTGACTCCTCTTTTTTGCGAGCTCGATTGCTTCACGTACAAAACCATTTGCTTGATTAATAGAGTCCATCGCTGTTTCAAGCTTTACTCCCGCTCGAATCATCACAATGGCTGGTTTGACTCTCTGATTCGTCTGATTAAGTGTTGCTTCAGCTTCTTCATAGGAAACCCCTGTAATATTTGTGACAATGCTTTTAGCTCTTTCAATCAATTTCATATTACTAGCTTGAAGGTCCACCATTAAATTACCGTACACCTTTCCAAGCTTAATCATGGTCGTTGTAGTCAACATATTTAAAACCATTTTTTGTGCTGTTGCGGCTTTGAGCCTTGTTGAGCCAGTCAAGATTTCTGGACCTACGACCACTTCAATTTTATGTTTTGCATATTGGCTGATTTCCGCATCTTTATTACATGCTAATGAGATGGTCGTCGCCCCCATGCTCTCAGCATAGTAAAGGCCTCCCTTTACATATGGCGTTCTTCCACTTGCCGCAATGCCTACCACTACGTCCAAATGATTAACATTTTTCCCTTTTAAGTCTTCTGCAGCAACTTCAAAACCATCTTCGGCTCCTTCAACTGCTGTTAAGATTGCTTTTTCTCCACCTGCTATTAATGCTTGAACCATTTCTGGAGGTGTACAGAAAGTTGGTGGGCACTCAGATGCGTCTAACACACCTATTCTGCCACTTGTACCTGCACCAATATAAATGAGTCGTCCCCCATTTTTTAAAGAATTGTATATGGCGTCAATGGCTGCTTCTATTTGTGGCAGGACCTCTTTTACCGAATCCGCAACCGTGCGATCTTCTTCATTCATAAGCTTAATAATTTCCATTGTGGAAAGCTGATCTATGAATGTTGATCGGTCATTCGATTGTTCTGTTGTTAGTGTTGAAAGATTTACCTTCATATTTACACGCCTTTCTCTTCCTTCTTATCTTAGAAGGAACTAGAAGTATTTGCTGTATTGTCTGTATTCTTTCCAGATGTTGAAATGAAGTTTTCCATAAAAGTTAACTAGCCCTGTCCAGTCAATTACAATCGTATGAATATTTCGTTTGTTTAGCTGATGTATAGCCTCCTGAACAATCGCTAACCCATATCCGTTCTTACGTTCATTTCGGTCGATTCCAAGAGGACCAATTCCCCCTATCCGTTCATCCAAGAGTGGTGCCCAATAGACGTTTTGAGCAATATAAGGGGACTGATCATCATTTATTCTGCAAAAACCGATGATGTCACCATTTTTGATTAGAGTAACAAACTCTCTGCCGGTTCCACCCATTTCAAAATACTTAACCGCTTCGTACTCCCATCTACCAGGAAAGCAACGATTTAAAAAGGAGAGGAATCGTTCTCTATCATCTAATTGCAAAACATTGAACGTGACATTCTCCAACTTTACTTCCTCTTGATAAGCAGTCTTACAAATAAGGTCAGCCTCTTTTCCTTCTCTCGTATAACCTCTATTTTCAAACCAATTTTGAACAGATTCATAAAGTTCTGGAATACCCGGGAAGTAATGCCACGGATCTCGCCCTAGCAAGATTTTTGAAATATTTGTTGATTGTAAGGCTGCCTCTGCCTTTGATAGAAGAGTAGAGCCTATTCCCATTCTTCTGTAATCAGAATCAACGAGAAGTACTTGGATCCAACCTATATGATCTGGCATTTTAACGTCTATTTCTTCTAGCCAGCTTTTTGCTATAACAAAGCCCACCACTACGTTTTGATCATTCAAACAGATAACAGAACCTTCCTGGTTAATATTCAAGTCTTGAAAGCTATTTTGAATAAATAGCTCTTCTCTCATAGGAAAATCTAGACTGCATTCTTTATTCCATAATTCCACTAACTCTTTCACTCTACTAATATCCCAAGAAATATACTGCATGTTATCCCTCCAATCAAAGCGGGTTGACTCAAAGATTCTAAATAGTTTGAAATTTTAACTTTACAATGTAATTATATGTCATTGTAAAATAAAAATTCAACATATTTTAGTATATCTTGTATTTATATTTTAAAAATATTTATTTGTTTCTATAAATGTTTGAACAAACGTTTGATTAATATCGGCTCCTGCCTGCTTTAAAGCAGCTATTACAGCACCGCCTACAGGAGGTAAAAGCGGTTCTATTAAGTCTGCACTTATATCTTGTTGTGCCAATCCTTCAAGGATGATAGGACTAAACCACTCGGCCCTCTTATAAATACCTCCCGCTAAAACAACAGGAATCCTTCTATCTTGATTAGGAAATAATCTTTTTATTAAAGTACTTATGGAAAAAGCGGTTCTCATACTTAGTTCGTAAATGATCGTTTTAGCTACTGAATCTCCTTCATCAGCTGCTTCTATCACCAGTTTACCTAAAGGAGCTATAACGTCTCTTGACATCCCTAATTGATAAATATAGGGAATTACTTCTGATATAGATTCAGTTTGAAAATGTTTTAATATGAATGGAGTAAGGAGAGTTTTTCCCCCTCGTTGATCGCTTTCAGCAAATGCAGCCCTCAATGCTTCTTTCCCAAGTGCAAAGCCACTTATCTCGTCATCTATGAGGTAACCCCAACCACCCACTCTACTGTGTATACCTGTCTCGTTCATCCCAAAAGAAATCGAACCGGTACCTCCTATTTGAACAATCCCCAAATCACCTAGTGTGCCTGCGAAAAGTGCATTTACTCCATCATTGTCTATGAATACGCTTACATTATTAGGTACAAAAAATGAGATCATCTCGTTTATATTTGCTTTTGCACTTTCCCTGTCTACTCCTGACATTCCAGCAAATACGTGAGTGATTGAGTCAAAGACTTCTTGATTCTGATTTTTCAAATCTTGAAATAATAACTGAAACTCCTGTTTAACTCGTTCTAAATCTACTCCATTTTGATTAGTTGCACCAACGATGGAAATAGCCACCACTGTCCCGGATTCATCAGCAATAACACCAATCGTTTTCGTTCCACCACCATCTATTCCAAGAACATACATAGTTCATTCCCCTTTTTAATAACAGGATCATATAAATTAGTATAAAATAATTGAAATAATATTTCAATAAACTATAATATTATATAAAAATATATTTCAAAAATGCATATTAAAAAACCTGATAATTAGTCATCCTTAATTATCAGGTTTGATTTCAATTATTTACGATTGTTTATCTACGAAATGCTTTCCAAATACTACTGCCATAAGACCAAAAACAATAAAACTAATTAATAAAGTGGAGCCACCTACAATATAAAAAACCATCGAAAATGTTTCAGGTGCAAAGTCCACCTTCAAATTGTACATCCACATCCCCGTCGTTAATCCAAAACTACCAATGATAGCTGTCCAAACATGGAAGATTGCTAGCTTAGAATGTTTTGGTATAGCAAAAACGGCATAAAAAATGGCAAACGAAAATAAAGAAAGCCATCCAACAACTAGAATATGGGCATGTATCGCCCTAAACATATAAGATCCGGAACCCGCCATATGGGATCCCATAAATGCACCAATAACAGCATATAATGCAGAAAAACGCAGTAAAATTTTTGTTCTATTCATTTTGATACTCCTTTTGATTGTGTACTCATTTTATCATGGATTCCAAATCCTAAGCTATAACTATGTTATACCATACCAATATGAACAGAAGATGAACAACTTACTAGTCTATAAAATAAAAAACCGAAAACCAACCAATCACGTTGAATTTCCGGCTTATCATTTCTATTTATATAGCCCCTAACCCCGTAGAGTTTACTTGGTTACGACCATTATTTTTTGATACATATAGACATTCGTCGGCTTGCTCAATGGCTTTAAATAAGTCTTTATTATGATTAATTTCAGAAATTCCAATCGAAACGGTTAGGTTTTTAATAGAAACCTTACTTTCTGTATAAAAAGTAGTATTTTCAATTTCCTTACGAATGGTTTCGGCCATCTGAATCATTTCTTGAAAAGTTGGACCCGAAATATATAGAATGAACTCTTCGCCCCCATATCTCCCGACTAAGACGTTTTCGCTTTTAAACTGGGAGACCTTATATTCAATCACTTTTGCCACACTTTTTAAAATTAAATCTCCATTTAAATGACCGTATTTATCATTAATCGATTTGAAGTGATCAATGTCTATCATAACAATATATCTGTTATTATTTTCAATAGGTTTTGACTTAATTTTTGACTCAAAGGTACGAATATTATACAAACCGGTTAACGGGTCACGTTCAGCAAAATATTGAAGCTGTTCTCTTAAATGTACATCCTTTTCCGTACTGTTAATAAAAAAATATAAGGTAAAGGCTGTTAAAGTAAAGGAACCAAAGCGTAAAATAGATATTTCTTTAAATACATTCCAACCTTCTGGGACTAAGAAAATGATAGGAAGGTCAGATATAAGCCACGAGACGCTAATTAAACTAACTAAAGTCAGGGGCTTCAGAACAGACTTTTTTACTTTACCTAGAACTAAAGCATATAGAACTGGTAATACCATTCCAAAAATAACACCAGGTAAGGCCCCCTCCCCACCCATTCCAAGTCTCCAAGAGCTCGTAATCAGTAAAGCTGGAAGAGCACACTTATACCCCCATTTAAATGCTAAAAAGACTAAAGGGATTAATCTTAAGTCAAATTGAAACCCCCAAAATCTAATTGGCAGATAGAAAATGATAATAATCGCTGTTGAAACTAGCAATACAATACCAATTGGCCAAAAATAACTTGGATGGTTTCCTTTTTTCTTAAAAATTAAGTCAATACATAAATGCATTAAAAAAATGATAGCAATATTAGATAATATAGATTGAAAGACCTCATTCATTAGACGAACCCCTATTTCTATTCGTTTCGGGCATAAACCTCTATATCGACTATGATTGTTTATGCTTTCACTTGCATATTATATCACTTAAACCAGATTATGGTATAATTATACTATATTCAAGATATAATGTGCTTTTTTAGTCATATTTTTACTACTATTGTCACAATATTTACAAACAAATTCCTCCGTAAATTAATAGGCCGAGGGCATCCTCGACCTACTTTAGTCCGTATATCTCACTTATATATTCAATCTCTTTTGCTATTCCTTCTCTTAAAGTTATTTTCGGATCGTATCCAAGAATGGACTGGGCTTGAGAGATGTCAGCCCATGTATGCATCGGTTCGCCAGTCACCTTTGGTAAATACGTTAACTTTGCTTTTTTTCCTGTTAAGTTTTCTATGATTTCAACCACTTCATTAACACTAGCTCGCTCTTTCCCCCCTATGTTAAAGCATTTCCCAATCGCTTGTTTATTGCTAACAATTTTAGAGATCCCCTCAACACAATCCTTTACATAAGTAAAATCCCTTGACTGTGTCCCATCACCAAATATGGTTAAAGGCTCATCTGATAGTATTTGTTTAATGAAACGGTGAAAGGCCATGTCTGGACGCTGACCAGGGCCATACACCGTAAAAAATCTCACAGTTACGATTGGAACTTGGTAGCTGTGTTGGTACACATTACAAAGATGTTCTCCTGATAACTTAGTTATTCCATAAGGTGATAACGGTAAGGGATAATCGCTTTCCTTTACCATCCCACTTTTTTCACCATAGATAGAGGAGGTAGAGGCATAGATAAATTTCTTAATGGGAAATCCCTTCACACTTTCAAGCAATCTTTGTGTTAGCAAGATGTTGTTAGTTACATACTCATCAAAGTCATTTCCCCAGCTAGATCTAACCCCGGGCATGCCTGCCAAATGATAAATAACATCTATTCCCTTCATCAATCCTTCCAAATCTGCATTCATTAAGTTTATTTCCTTAAAAGTAAAACGAGGATGGTTCGTTAACTTCTGCAAGTTAGTTAACTTCATATTTTTCGGTGTAGGCCCAATAAATGTATCAACCCCAAGCACCTCATAGCCTTCTTGAGATAGAAGTTCCTCACACAGATGGACACCAATAAATCCTGCCGCTCCAGTCACTAAGATTTTCATGTTCGCGCCACCCCTATATATCGAAAGCCACTTTGACTTACCTTTTTTGGATTTAAGCAGTTCCTTGCATCTAAAAGGATTTTCCCTCTAGACAAAGTTCTCATTTTTTCTAAATCCATTTTTACAAATTCATCCCAATCTGTCGCAACAATGATACAATCGGAATTCAAAACAGCTTTTTCAACACTTTCCACAATACTGATATTATCCTTCTTCCAATCAGGTAGCTTAGCTTTTGGGTCATATACCGTTACCATACAAGGTTGCTGGCTGAGCTTTTCAATTAGTTTTACCGCTGGTGATTCTCTAATATCATCGGTATTTGGTTTAAAAGAAACCCCTAATACAGCAATCCTTCTACCTGATAAATCTTTCATTTCTTTTAATAGTTTTTTCATATAAAGATCTACTAAGCTACCGTTTACTTCTTCGACTGTGGATAAAATTTTTGGACAAACATTTTTACTGAGAGCACTTTGAATAAGAGACTTTACATCCTTTGGAAAACAGGAACCCCCGTATCCTATACCTGCCTTCAAGAAGTGCGGCCCAATTCTCGAATCTGTTCCTATTCCTTTAGATACGTCTTCAATATTTACGTCATATTGATCACAAATCATCGCTATTTCATTAATAAAAGAAATCTTTGTAGCTAAAAATGCATTTGAGGCGTACTTGATCATCTCTGCTCCGTTCAAGCTTGTAACAATCATCGGCGAATTTAATCCTACATATAATTTCTCCATGATTTTTCGAGACTTTTTATCGGTAGGCTTTATGCCAACCACTAGTCTATCAGGGTTTTCCATGTCATAAATGGCTGAACCTTCCCTTAAGAATTCTGGATTAGATACGACATCAAATAGATGAGGAGAGACCCCCTTTTCCAGTAAATAGTGATGAATAGATTCATTCGTACCAGGTGGGACTGTACTCTTTGTAATAATGGTTTTATAGGAGGTAATGGATTGACTAATTGTATCAACAACTGAATAGATAAAGGATAGATTTGTTCTTCCATCAGGAAGAGAAGGCGTACCAACAGCAATTAGAATAACTTCTGATTGGGAGATGTGACCAGCCACATCTGTGCTAAAGATCAAACGAGCTTTGTAGTCTTCCAGTAACTCCTGTAAGCCTGGCTCGTATATGGGTACTTCACATCTTTGTAGTTTTTCAATTCGTTCCTCATTGATATCAACACAGTATACTTGATGTCCGAGTTTTGCAAGGACGGCTGCTGTTGTTAATCCAACATAACCAGCCCCTATCACACATATATTCACTGTCTACATTCTCCTTTAACAATCTAATATATGTTTATCGTATGAGTCATGTAGGATAACCGGAATCTATCATATACCCAAATTAAGCAAAATGTACTTAGTTAATTGCCTGTTTTCTATATAAAAAGTGCCTTATCAATCTCTAACGAATATAAATGTCATAAGGACAAGAAAGGAGGCAGATATTTTGATAAAAAAAGCCATTATTCCTGCCGCAGGTTTCGGAACCCGTAATCTACCAATCTCTAAAACAGTTCCAAAAGAGATGTTCCCCGTTGGACTCAAGCCAGCGATTGAATATGTTATTGAAGAAGCTGTTGATGCTGGCATTGAGCAAATACTAATTGTCGTTTCCCGATCCAAACAGTTAATCATTGATTATTTTGACCCCTCTTTTGAGTTGGAAAATCATTTGAAGAAGAAAAACAAACTAGAATTATTAGATAAAATTACAGTACCTAAAGTTGAAATCCTATACACCCGCCAAGCTTACGCCAATGGTCTAGGAGATGCCATTCGACTTGGAAAAAATTTTGTAGGGGAAGATCCGTTTGCGGTTTTACTTCCTGATGATATTATTCTGAAAAAAGGAAGAGGAATAAAAGAATTAATTGCTACTTATGAAAGTACGAATAGTAGTGTTATTGGTTTAAAAGAAATCGCTACAGAACATTTGAAAAAATACGGTGTCATTAAAGGGGCAAAAGTACCTGAAATAGCTGAGAAAGTCTATAAGATTACAGACATTGTAGAAAAACCACAACATAATCCCCCTTCCAATTTAGCAGTCATTGGGCGTTATGTATTTACACCTACCATCATGAAGTTTTTAGACATTCTTACTCCAGGTGCAGGTGGAGAAATACAGTTGACCGATGGGATTAAAGACTTGTTAGACAAGGAGAATTGTTATGGAAGGATTATTTCAGGGGATCGCTACGATATTGGTATTGAATCCGATTATATTAAGCTAATTAATAAAGTCTATGAATTAAATAATGAATCTGTTTAATGTGAAATCGGATAATGTGGTGGTTCTTGGTTATAGTTGATCGAAATTCTTTACCGACTACTATTCTTTTATAAAGTTTTAATTAGTAGGAGGAATTTAAAAGTGGATGATAAACTTATCGAACCTTGGGGAATAGATTTGACCTTGCATGATGAATTATATGTCCCCGAATATATTACAGAACTTGCTTATGAAGTTGTAAAAAGTTACGATTTTGCCGTTAGAGATATGCAAGTAATGGCAACGAAGCCTTTCAAAGGAGGCGCAATTTGGAAGCTTGAGACTACCAAAGGTCCAAAGAGTTTAAAGTTACTTCACCGCAGGCCGAGCAGGAGTTTATTTAGTTTAGCTGCACAAGAATATTTAGTTGAGGTAAAAAAGGCACGTGTCCCATCTATTGTTCAGTCAAAGAGTGGTAGTAACTTTGTAGAAAGGGGTGGAAAGCTTTGGTTTGTTGCTGAATGGATTGTGCCACTAGAGCCAGTAAATGACAATTTAGAAGGAGCAAAACTTCTATGCCATGCCCTAGGTGAATTCCATTATTTAACAAGTGGATATAAACCACCAAAGCAAGCAGAAATCTCTTCTAGACTATATAAATGGCCAAAAAATTATCAAAAAGTCATTGAAAAACTAGATTGGTTTCGGCAAATCCTTACTCTTTACACTGAATTGCCTGCTAGTAACATTATTATGAGCCATCTAGATTTTTACGAAAAACAAGCAAAAAATAGCTTAGAGAGATTAAACAACTCCCCTTATTCTGAACTAGTTAAGAAAGGGAATGTTTATTGGGGATTGGCCCACCAAGACTATGGATGGTCTAATGCTCAAATGGGACCTAATGGTATGTGGGTCATTGATTTAGATGGGGTTAGTTATGATCTCCCTATTCGAGATTTATCGAAGTTAATAACAGGAGCCATGTCAGGCCTAGCACAATGGGATTCAACTTGGGTGCGAGAAATGATTCAATCCTATCACGAAGCTCGCCCAATTCCCCCTGAACTTTATGAAGTATTAATGATTGATTTGTCACTGCCAAATGAATTCTACAAAAATATTAAACATATGATTTATGATCCTGAGCTCTTCTTAGATGAAGATCTTAAATCGATCGTCGAATCAATCGTACAATTAGAAGATTCTAAGTGGAAAGTGTTAAAAGAAATCGAACAAGATTGGAAGGGGGAAAAATAAAAATGAACATTTTAATGATATGTACTGAAAAACTTCCAGTCCCCCCTGTCCTTGGAGGAGCTATTCAAACCTACATTGCAGGAATTCTTCCCTATTTAAGTAAGAAACATCAAATTACCGTCCTTGGTACCAACCACCATACTCTTCCAGAAGATGAAATAATTGATGGAGTTCGTTATGCTCGTATTCCCGGAAAATTATTTGAGGTTTACAAAGAAGGAGTTTCAAGATTTGTAGCAGCAAATTCATTTGACCTTATCCACATCTTCAATCGCCCTAGACTGATTTTACCGGTTAGGCAAAATGCACCTCAAACAAAAATAACATTAAGCATGCATAACGATATGTTTTTTCCAGAAAAAATGGATCCAGAAGAAGCGGAAATGGCCATTAAAGAAACTTCTAAAATTGTAACTGTAAGTGATTATATTGGCAATGTAATAAAAAATTTATTTCCAGAATCCGCAACAAAAATTAAAACCATCTACTCAGGTGTCGATATTGATCGATTTTTACCAAAGAACCACCCAGAAATGGTAAAGACAAGAAACTCCCTCCTAAGAGCTCACGGTCTTGAAGACAAAAAGGTAATTTTGTTTGCTGGCCGTCTGTCTAGAAACAAAGGGGTTGATAAGCTAGTAAGAGCCATGGCTCCTCTTTCAAAGGAATTCAAGAATCTAGCATTAGTCATTATGGGTGGAAATTGGTTTAGTGAAAATAAAGTCACTGATTATGTAGCATATGTTCGTGCTTTGGCAAAAAGAAGTCCTGTTCCAATTATCACAACCGGTTTCATCTCTCCTGATAAAATTCATGAGTGGTTTGGTGCCGCTGATTTATTTGTCTGTACTTCTGTCTGGCAAGAACCTCTAGCTCGTGTTCATTATGAAGCAATGGCATCAGGCCTACCTATAGTCACAACCGCAAGAGGTGGAAATCCTGAAGTGATTTTACCAATGGAGAATGGAGTCGTCGTAGATAATCCAGAGGACCCCAATAGCTTTGCAGTAACTATCGCTAAAGTATTAAGCAATTCTGCACTTATGACCAAAATGGGATCTACAGGAAGAGATTTAGCTCTTAAAAATTATACATGGAAGCGTGTGGCAGAAGATGTACTCAATGTGTGGAATTCTGTAAATGAGGGTCTAATAGAAGAGTCCGTAACAAATACACTTAATCCAGTTTCAAATGTTAACATTGAATTGAACGATATGGAGAGTTTCGGTAAGTGGGACCACTTTGAAGAAAGCTCCGACGATCCGCTTCTTACTAATCGAAGACAATCTATTATTGGACAGAGTGACAAAAGACAAAGGTTACTTCATTTATTAACTACTTTAAAAGAGCTAACTCCTAGTATATCCAAAGAAAACACTGCAAACAGTCTATCTGATTCTCTTAATCAGATACTTGGAAATAAGGCTATCAAACAATCATCTCCAAATCTCATTCAACCATCGAATAAAAGAAACCGTAACTATTTAAAGACCAAACCAGATAAGCGAAATAAAAAGGATTCAAAACTGCTAGATTTAATAAAAGACATCAATATGACTATTAATCAAAATAAAAAAATAAATGAATAAATTGCAGGTCCCTAGCAAATAAATACTAGGGACCTAAATAGTTATCATATACTATTCAATTGTAAACTTATAATTTTCTTTTAGCTTCATGTTAGTGACAAAAGCAACTAACAAGTCTTTTGTTGCCTCAAGATCTTGCATATCAATTACTTCAATTGAAGAATGTGCATACCTAGACGGGATGGATAACACTCCTGTTGGGATACCTTGGTGAGACAAGCTTAGCTCTCCAGCATCCGTACCAATACCAGGGAAAATTTCTAATTGATAGGGAATGTTATTTTCCTCTGCCAATTCGATTAGATGTTCACGAACTTTTTTATTAGAAATCAAGCTAAAATCTAGTACCTTAATTCCTGTTCCAGCTCCTAAAGCTAAAGAACGATCCATCATTTCTTCTGGTGTATCACTTACTGCAGTGGTGTCTAAGGCAATAGCAACGTCTGCATTATGTTGTTGTCCTGCTACTCTTGCCCCTCTTAAACCCACTTCCTCTTGTACTGTAAACACACCTACAAATTCACCTGCAAAATCACTAGCTTCTAACTCCTCTAGTGCTTGAACGAGTACAGCACACCCCGCACGGTCATCAAAAGCTTTTCCTACTACTCTATTCTCAGATAAATGGTCAAAGTGCGGATACCAAGTTACCGGGTCTCCTACTTTAATTCCAGCCTCCAATACTTCTTGCTTCGATCTAGCACCAGCATCTATGTATAACTGTTGATGAGCTCGGACCTTTTTCGGGTCATCATACTTCATCATGTGAGCTGAAATGGTACCAATTACCCCGCTACGCAACCCTTTGCTTGTATTTATTTGAACTCGTTGGGACAGTAAAATACGATCATCATGTCCTCCCAGCTTTTCAAATCGAATTAGCCCATTTTCTTCAATCTTTTTCACGATAAAACCAACTTCATCCATATGGGCAGCAACAACGACTTTAGGACCTGGCGTGTTTCCTTTTTTACTTACAATTAAATTACCAACTCCATCGACTTCCATTGAATCTACTTTATCTTTTAAACGCTTTGCAATATATTGAGCTACAGCCTCTTCGAAACCACAAGGACCATGAATAGAAGATAAATCTTTTAAAAGTTGTTCCACTGTCATTCACTCCTATAGTAAAATAATTTTGAATATTTTTTATTTTACTCCCCTTTTAGGATTCAAACAAGAAATTTGACTCTTTAACGTATTAAAAAAACCCTTTAAGTCATAAGGGGTCTGCCCAGAGAACTTAAAGGGATACTGTTTTAGAATCTATAAAAAGAAAATTCCTACTAAAGAGTAAATGATAACCGTTGTAAATAATATCGTCATATGAAACAGCGAAAAAACAAACAATGAGGTTGCCCACTTTTTCTGGTCTTTATTTTTATATCCATTAATACTCATAATGAGCCATAAAACACTAAGAATGAGTGCTACTAGCATTAAACCAATACTCAGTGTTCCTAGTAACAAACTGGCCGCTATTAAGATAACAAGATATACGTTTGTTTGAATATACGTTCTTCTTATCCCCTTAACAACTGGAAGCATTGGCACTCCTGCTGCTCTATATTCATCGTGTTTACGAATAGCGATTGCGTAGAAATGAGGCATTTGCCAAATGACCGCTATAAAGAAAAGACCTAGTATTGCCGGATGCATGATATCTGGATAAATTGCGGCCCACCCAATAAGTGGCGGCATCGCACCCGAGATACTTCCTATCTCCGTGTTATAAATAGTTCTTCTCTTACTCCACATCGTATATGGGACGACATAGAAGAATAAACCGAGAAAGCCTAGTAATCCTGCCAAAGGGGTAGCATATGATAATGCTACTAGTCCAACGATTGCCATCAAGATCCCTAGCCATAAAGCTACTTTAGGATTAATTTCCCCTGTTACAGTTGGTCTATTTTTTGTCCTTTCCATGATAGAATCTATATCACGGTCATACAAATTATTAAATGTTCCGGCTGCACCGATAACGAGAATGGTACCAATTAATGCAAAAATGATTTCCCACGTTTTATCATAAATACTAATATCATATGTGTATAAAGCCAATGTTAAACCGGCAACCATGGGAATTAAATTGGATTTAATAATCCCTGTTTTGACCGTTTGGCCTAGTATATTAGACAAAGTCTTTTTTTGCATCATTTGGGGTGCTTCTGTTTGGTTACTATTATTATTACTCATGGTTCACACCCTTTTTACCTTATTTAAATAATTTTAAATATGATACTGCTAAAGTAACTCTACTACGTATCATTCCCTTACTGGAACAATAACGGTTACAAAAATTACATAAAGAAAGTCCTTTTCCTAAAAAAAGGACTCCAAGCTTAATATATTATAAAACAATTTACCTTTCAGCAACAGAAAATTTTAATACCAACCGACAAAATTCGTGATAAATTAGTTTTCTAGTGTCTTTAAAAATTCCTTCCAGGCAGTTAATCCGCCCTCTAGCACCGCAACATCAAACTCTTTGTTATTAAGGATAGCTGCACATTTGGCGGCAGAATTTCCCGTTGTACATGTAACGATGAAATTCCTTTCCTTTGGGATAAAATCTATTGTCTCCCCTTTTTCTTCTGCATCAAATATACGATTTTTCGGAATATTTAACGCCTCTAAATGAAGGTCTTCTATGTGAAATTCATTGTATTTTTCTTCAGCTCTTACATCTAGAAGGAACACCTTTTCCTCCTTTTGAAGTCTAGCAAATAAATCCTTTGGTGAGACTTTTCGAATCGTCAAAAAAACAACTCCCTTACATTACTTCTTCTAATTTACATCATATCGGAATAGAAACAAAGTGGATAGTATAAGGCCTTAGAAAGCGAAAAGAAATTATTTCTACTACCGAAATAATTATGGTAAAATTCAGTATATTGTTTTTTATGAGGAGGATTTATAATGACGGAATTTCTTATTGTATTAAATAAGGATGAAGACACGATTTCTATTGTTAACCTACATACAAAGCAAGTAATAAAAACGATTGAAACGGATCATAATCCGCATGAAGTCATTGTTACTGCTGATGGTAAGAAAACGTATGTGGCGTGTTCGTTAGGTAACAAAGTGGATATTATCGATAACGAAACATTTGAAATTGTTAAGCGATTAGAACATCCTGATTTTAATTTTCCACATGGGCTTGGTTTAACTAAGGATGGTAAAAAGCTTTATCTAGCATCTACCTATAGCGAAAAAGTATTTATTATTAACACAGAAACAGATGAAATTGAGAAAGTTATTCCAACTTATCAAAAGTACTCTCACATGATCTCTTTTTCACCGGATGGAAATACCGTTTATGTCCCTAACATTGGCAGTCATAATCTTACAGTTATTGATGTTCAAACAGAGGAAATAATTAACCATATACCAGTTGGCCCTGGCCCTGAAGGTGTTGCTGTTCATCCAAACGGTCAGCATTTATACGTAGCAAATCAAGAGGATAATACCTTATTTGTCATGGATACTACAACTTATGAAGTACTTTATAAACGCAAGATTGGAAGTGTACCTGTTCGTCTCATCTTTACTCCAGATGGCAAATATGCATTGACGGCTAACCGTGATTCTGGTGATGTATCTGTCATACTAACAGAGCAAAAATTGAACGGACAAGTCCGTCCTTGGGAAATCAAGCGTATCCCAGTTGGTATCTGGGCGGGAGGTATTGTTTTAAATGAAGATGGTACTTATGCCTATGTTGCTAACAATAAGACAAACGATCTGTCCATTATTAATCTAAGCTCATTAAAAGAAGAAGGCCGTATTGATGTAGGAATTCATCCTGATGGCATTGCTTATTTAAAGAAATAAAAATATGGGGTCAGTCCCCCTTTAGTTAACTAAAGGGGGACTGACCTCATCATTTACTTCTTCAACTCTGTTTGTGGTGGTTCCTCCATCCATCCGTGTCTGATCATGATTTTGGCTCCTTCATGAGCAAATTGGAAGATGTCTTTCATAAATACAGAAAATTTTGCTGGTAAATCATTTCTTAAACTGAATGATGTCCCTAAAGAATTTCCACCTAGAGAAAAACTGCAGAATAAGCTTACACAATACATCATGATCTTATCTGAGAATGGGGATTCTTTGGAAGTGGTCAAATTACCTCCTGGTGTTCCAGGTACCTGAAGATCATTTTCAAGAAGAATTTCTGTTAACTCAGCAATAATATTCTTCGCAATCTCTCCACCTTTTTCAAAATACTCTCTTACTTCTCTTGTTTTCGCAACCTGAGCGTATCCAAAAATCATTTGCATTCCCGTAATATTGGATTCGATAGCATGGTATATATGAGCCAATTCAACCGTGTTCAGAGGTCTCTTTCCACTTATTGGGTTAAAACCACCTAAATAGCTTTTATTATCAACAAACTCTATACCTTTTTGAGTAGTCACATATGGAGACCTTGTCATTAATCCTTTTTCTAGCAAGTATTGTGTGCATTTATCATAATATTTTTGCGTAAGAGCTGTTAGCTCCCTAAATAACATGATTATATCTTTCCGATAAGCCATAGTAATATTCAAAGTATGCATTCCCATACTGATTTCCTTAATCATTCTAATAAATATGATGTCAAACCCATTATCATATAACTTTGGAACATGCTTATCGACATCTTGTGGGGTAAAACCCACAGGAACACTTACGCCTTCAAATTCAAAAAGCTCTCTAATTTTGTCTGGATATGTACGTATCTCCCCATAAAGACTTGTCATGATTTCTCTAGCTTCTTGGTCATCTGCTTTCTCAATAAAATATTCTAACATTTGCAAAAGCATTGTTTTCTGCTGATAGGTCATCCATAAAACACCTATTTCAGAAGATGCTAAGTAAGGTTGCTCTGGCATAACGGTTGCTCCTCTTCGTACATTTTTTGTTATTATTTACGGGATATTTATTTTTAAACCAAAATAAAACACACTTTATTACCGACATTTTTCTAAATCATGATAGGACATTTTAATAGTAAAACTTTTCCAATATAAAGCTTGGATAAATACACAATCACCCCCTACCTTCCATGAATAAACTAGTACAAAGTCATTTTACTGGGGTGAAATATGATAAAAAATATAAGGAAAAAGAAACAAGCAGAGATTCTTATGAGCGATCCAATGGTTTCAAAGTATTTTCCAGAATCCATAGAGTTTAGTACGGAGGCGTTACAAGATTTCATGAGTCGGTATGATTCTGTTTATCTTAAGCCAGATGGTGGGGGTCAAGGTAGGGGAATCATCCGTGTATCTAAAGAAGAAAACGGAATGTATAGTTTGAAAGGATATACACCTACAGGTAAAGATTTATCTATAAAGGCTAGTAACCTTAGAGCAATTAAGGAAGTTATCCAACCTAATGCATTCTTCGAAAAGCATAGAAAATATGTAATACAACAAGGAATTAACAGTCTATCACAGAATGGACAACCTCTAGGCATCAGGGTTCATACCCAAAAATTGAAGAATAATTGGGTTAGAAGCGGCATTCTTGGTAAAATGGTTAATTCTGAGGATGGTATTGTTAATCGGAACAGAGGTGCATGGGCTATACCGATTAGAGAACTCCTAACCGACTATGCTGGAATGGACGTTAATAAAGCCATTCAAATTGAGAATGAAATAACCACTATTTCTATTAAAGCAAGTCAGCTGTTTGCTGAGCATTACCCATGGTTAGATGAATGTGGAATTGATATTGGCTTAAGTCAAGATGGACAACCATGGATATTTGAAGTCAATTCAAATCCAAGTATTGCTTTTTTCTACCAACTACCTGACAAAACGATGGCTAGGGGTATCTTTAGAAATAGAAGAATTAAAAAAAGCCTTAAAAGGTTAAGAAAAAATAAATAATTAATGCTTTGTAAATAGGTATCTTATATATGAAAAGGGAGGTACAACAACAGAGTCATTCTTTATTGTACCTCCTTTTCATAAATGCCCATGTTCTCATAATAATGACCCCCATTCCATCCTACTTTCCCTTCATAATAGCCCTAGCAGCATAGTAACCACTTAATGCTGAAGATAACGTACCTGGACCAGGGAAAACTTGTTCCCCAACAATATAGAAATGTGGTAGTGAAGAACGTACGCTTTTAGGTTTCATAATGGCACTTGCCACAGTTAAAGGAAATCCTCCGACTCCAGCTTTCCCAATAAACTTCTTATAAGTAAGAGGAGTACCAGCTTCCTCAAACAATATTTCTTCTTTTATTGGTATGACTCGATTTGCTTCTTGGATTAATTCATTCTTTAATTGATTCTTCATATTTTTGTACTCTTTCTTTGTTAAAGAAAGCCAGTTATTGTAGTCTGTATGAACGGAAATAGTCATTATGACTTCATCGTTTACGCAATCCCCGTTAACATCTATTGAATCCTGAAATGTCACATACACCGGTCCATGAGTAACTTTAGATAACTGATAACACTCCAGATTAGGAACGATTTGATAGGCAAATGGTAGATTCCTCCCATTCAAAATATCCCTTCGAACTCTTTCTGAAAGAACTGCATCTACCCTAAATGCTCCCCATGAAAGTTCTTTTGAATCTGCATAGCTTGTATGATGACCAAAAGAGACACCTGAATTGTTAATCACTATATCAAAGGCAGATGTACCTTTTCTACTCTCTACAGTCCACTTACCACTCTCTTTATCATAGTCCAACCCTTTTACAAGTGAAGCTAACACTACTTTTCCACCTTGTTCTTCTATTCGTTCTGCAAACACTCTGCACAACTGCCCCATCCCTCCATGGACGAAAAAGCTACCATTTCTATAAATTGTCAGAGCTAAACTCGAAGGGAGTAAGGAAGCTTCGGTTATATCAATTTGTACCGCATCTAGTAGTTGAGCATTTAATAGCTGACAAAGAGGTTCATAATTCTGAAGGTCATATTTTTTCAAAAAGTCCTGTACCGTCCACCGTGCATAGCGAGCAAGGCGCGCAATTGATTTAGGATGTTTTATTGCATATTTCGGTAACTCTCCAAGATCATAGAATTTTTGGATAGGAAGAGATACCTTACAGTTTGTTACTGCTAAAACATCTTGGCCTAATTGATGAAGGTCTCGCCAAAACCTTAAAACATCAGCACTTTTAGAGGGAAATGCTAGCTTGAGTTCATTTTCCCAATCTTTCGTATTTTTATAAATGGATACCTTTTGATCCGGCAAAATCACGTCCATTGGATGCCTAAGCTCATCTGCCTGTATCTCGGCTCCTACCTCATTCAACAACTCTCTTAATAAACCACCCGGTTCTAGCCCAAATGCAATTGTTGCTCCTGTGGGAAACATCCTCCCTTTCCGTACATACCATCCTGCAGAACCCCCCACGGTAGTTGCCTTCTCTAACACTGTTACGGTGTAGCCTTTATTAGCTAAGTAAGCTCCCGCAGTTAGTCCACCAATTCCAGCACCTATTACACAGACCGATTTTGACATCTGTATCCCCTTCCCTACACATTAATAGATCAGTTATACAAATGTTACTTATCTACCGTCAACAATTAGTATGGTCTTAATATGCTCCAAGACTTAGGTAAAAAAAGATGAGTCCCCCTTTATCAAGGTACTCACCTTTCACCTTCTTCTACTTATTTCTTAAAGATACCAAATGGCTTACCAATTGGAAGAACGACTTGTCCAAAGTGCTTATTTAGTACAACAGCTGCTGAACCGTAGAAGGATAATAATGCGATACACATTTCAGCAACAGCCGCTAACATGTGAGATGCACCGTGCATGATATCAAAAGAACTTAAAGATAAACCAATAAATAATAAATCGATAAAGACAAAAATGAAGAATAATACCTTATGTGTTTCCATTGCCCCAACCGTCATATAGAGACTAAAAATTAAATAACCGACAAAAGCAACACCTAACTGCCTAGAATCTGCATTTGCAGCAAGAGTTTCACCAAAAGCACCTAACTGAATAAGCCACGTCATTCCTACGCCGAACCAGAATAATCCAAAGGCTCCAAACGCGGTGGTACCGAAAATATTGTCATGCTTAGCATCAAGTACCGCTGCAAATAACTGGGCGATTCCACCTAAAAAGAATGCCCACGGTAAAATAAGAGAAAGTCCTTCTGTTAAGCCAAGTTTTTGTGATGAGGCGACAAATGTAACCATCGCTAAACCGAATAACCCTAAAGCTGACGGATCTGCTGTTGTAATTTTAATATGTGTTTGGTTCTGAGTATCCATTTATTCCTCCTGAATAATAATCAACTTTTTGTTGAATCTCGTTACAAAAAGAGTCCCTCCAATAAAACATAATTATGTAATATTTAATTTTTTCTTATAACTCGTATTCCCATAGCCCTAGCCTACCTTTTGCTTGAATAAAAGAATTCAGAAGCGTCTTATCCTCTACAATCCATGCATAACAACCCACTCTATAGTCACCTAAGAAGAACTCATTCCCTGATACCTCTCGCCCGTCTTCTAAGACTGCCCATGTTTGGTTGTTTTCGATTACTCTTATACAATCTAGAAGATTACATGTAGAAATGATTTGACCTGTTGGAAGGTTATCCACTGTCAATCCATGTTTAGATAACAGAGCTCTGATAGCCACATGATTACAAACAGCCTTATCTATTTTTTTACTCGTATGAATAGCTAGGGGACCACGATAAGGCGTCTTCCAAGTTCTTGTTTCATACTTAGCCTCACCATGAACAAACAGACTGGCCCAAGGCTGAATCATTGATAACACCTTCATTTATAAGCCCCCAACTGTGAAAGATGATCGTGAAGAAGATTACACTTTAGGTAGACAAAACAAATGCCATTAATGCCTTATCTTCTCTCATATTCCAGTCAATAAAAATGTCACTTACATTTTTCTGAAAAATGTCATTAAACCGCCCATTTCTGTGAAAATGTTCTTTTTCTAACTCATCTTTTGTTATTCTCAACTCTTCCTCGAAACCTTTAGATATTAGAGCTTTCTCTATTGGGACTAATATTCCTTTTCTTTCAACTAAATAAATGGTTGCAGATATGGGGTGAATTTTAATCTCATCAGGCAATTTCTGTACTAATACGCTAATTCGAGCAACTTCATTTTCTAACATTGTCATATTAATTAATGGTTGCCCACCATTTCGCTGGTCCTCATGATTAAGTACAAACATGATAACACCCGAGTTATTAGGGAAATTCCAATCATGATATTGTTCTTCAATATCACAATCTAAAGTTACTTCTATAACTCCCTTTAGCTCTTCTAAAATAATGTTTATAATGGTCGATCTAGCCTTCTCAACTTGGGTGTTTTGTCCTTGCTGCATCAGCACATCCTCCATTGGAGATATAAACCCCTTAATGTAAATGACAAGATGTTTATTACAGAGGGCTGATTGACAAGATTGCGGACCTTTTCCAAAATTTTTCCTTAGAATTTTACTAGTGAAACTGCTAATGGTATTCAGTTTTTCTTGTTCCAACACTTGACTCTCCTTTCTATCCTAATAAAGGAACAAATCTTTTCTATCTTGCTTTTTTGATATCCACCCGCTTATCTATTTAAGGGCTCTTATTCATCCATATTTTTTATTGGTAGTATGTACCACTAATTTGTTTTTAACTATATTTGTTTTGAATGTTCTTCTCTTTCTTTAGAAATAATCCTCATACAAAAAAGCCAAGTAGCAAACGAACCTAATGGTCTTCTTGCTAATTTGGCTTATATTGGGCCATTTGCTTCCTTGTATAAATTAAAGTTAATTTAAACTCTTTATTAATTGATAGATTTAAACAAACATAGATTACAAATAAACTATTGTAAATCAAAATAGATAAAGAACCGGTCCTTATGATAGTCCCACAACATAAATAAACCAATCACGTTCCTACCTAATATATTTTCAAACAAACTCTGATTACTTAAGTATAAGTCCTTAATTTCCTTGGATCTTTCCTGTAAAATGTCTAAATGACCTTTTTCAAATAACAATTTTTCAATTTGGAGCATGAACCCTTGGCACTCAATAAGTATTAAATTTTGATTAATTCTAACCAATTCTAACTGGTTAGGCATTTTATGTACTTGAGTGCTTACCTGACTAATACGCTCAAACAGTCTTTCCTTTAAAAGAGAATCCGATTTTGATTCTAATTCTCGAATAGTACTCTCTTCTTCTAATAACAAAATTCCTGTGTTTTTATCATAATCCCAATCACTATAGAAGTGGTCTAAGTTAATGCCTAACGCATCGATAGCTTCTTTAGCAAACTCTAGAAACACACTTTCCATTACCTTGGAACGAAAATCCAGTGCTAAACTTGACTGACCGGCCTCTAGTAGAACTTCCTCAGCTGGAGTAATATAATTTCTTAAATACACGGTTAGTTGATTAGAATGTAATGTAACAAAACAAGTTTCAGGACCTTTACCAAAACTTCTCTTTAACATTTTACTCAAAGTACTACTTAATAGTAGGAGGTCTTCATGATAACTGCTATACCTATTGTTCATTTCTTGTTGTCCTCCTGTAATATTGATTTTGATTAGGGTTATTAAACAAAAAAAGCCTAACTTCTCAATTAACAAGAAGTTAGGCCACGGAAAGACGAGCTATTTTAAATAGTTTCTTCCATTTACCAAATTTAGATTTATATAAAGATTAGATTAAATAATTCAAATTCAAGTTCAATTGTTGCTAGCAAAACTAATGACTGCAAGACATTAGTCTATAATAGTTTACCATCATTTCTCCTATGTAGCAATAAAATTATCAGCTCACTTAATGCACAGTAGCAAGTAAAACCTTTTAAACCACTTCTTCATTCTGTTGATTAAATTCATTGATATGACGTTGTGGAAAGGTGAGGATGAATTGGGTTCCTTGCCCTATTTGACTCTTTACCTTTATCGTTCCTCCAACCGATTCTACTATATTATAGACAACAGTCATACCAAGGCCTGTCCCATTTTCGCCCTTTGAGGAAAAATAAGGTTCCCCTAAATGATTTAATTGTTCTTCTGTCATACCAATTCCCGTATCAGCAATCGTAATCATCACCAATTTTTGTTTTAACTCAACCGATATTGATAAGGACCCTCCGCTAGGCATAGCTTCAATAGCATTTTTAAATAAATTTATAAAAGCCTGCTGTAATCTCTGTTTATTACCCTTTAAGTAAAAGGATGAAGGTTTGTAGTATAAGTCCACACAATTAGCATTAGCAAGTGGACGTATAACCTCAACTGAATAATGTAATACTTCCTCCCCCTCTAATATATGTAACTCTCCAGAGGTTGGTTTTGTAAATGATAAATACTCCGTTATGATCGATTCTGCCCGATCGATTTCGCTAATAGCAATAGATATATAGTTAGTTAGTTTTTCTTTTTCCATGTCCATGCCACTGATTAACTGCAGAAACCCCCTCACTGTTGTCATAGGATTTCTAACCTCATGTGTAAAGCTTGAAGCTAAGTGGCTTACGATCTCCATCTTTTCAGTTCGAATCATTCGTTCTTGGAGTCTTCTTAAGTGGTTAATCAATTCAAAAAACCAAACAAAAAAGAATATCCCTGATGTCTGAAGGATTAATATAATTATACTTAAATTAATTGGTAGGGGGTTATTAAAGAAAACATCATTTACAATTAATATACTTAATGAAGAGAAAAAGCCCATTAATATGCTACTAAAAATACGTTTTTTGAGAGATAGTCTTTGATATATGGGTGATACTACACAAATTAGAAGTGCATGTATAGAAGCGACTATTATAGTCACGTACACACCATACCCTCCCCATATACTCCGGTACCCAATGTTAACTAGCAATAACATGATTACTACTGGCCAGCCACCATATAACCCAGCTACCACAATAGGTACTAACCTTAAGTCAAACATAAAATGTTTATCTAATTGAATAGGAAACGTTATACATAAAACGACAGCAATAGAAGCTAATATCACTAAGGGAATCTGATTAAGCTGTTTTAGTTTATTCTTTCTATATTCAAACGCAATTAAGACAGAAAAACAGATAAAGATAAAGAATAGGTTGAGAACTAAATCCTTAAGGGTATCAAGCATATCTACCATCCATCCTAAAAAAATAATTGTATACAGAAATTAGCTGAGAACTTTTTACGTACAAAAAAAAGCCAAAACAAGTGTAGATTCATCTACTACTTATTTTGGCTTTAAATTCTAGCATCTTATCTAGACATTCATATCCAACTTATATTATTTTCATCGTATGCAAAAGGAAACTTTAAATAGATTAGGGCATTTTTTCCCCTATCCTTTGTTTATATTAACTTATTTAACTGAAAGGTTCAACTCTACTAGCAAATCGAGAATGATCATTTTTTATAATAACAACTTTACTTAACCAACATAGGCTTTAGTATTGGTAAAGTAATAATTACTGTTGTTCCTTCATTCTCTACACTTTCAAATTGGATTGTTCCTTGGTGGGATTCTATTATCCGATAGCTAACCATCAAACCGAGTCCTGTTCCCTTTTCTTTCAAGGTGTAAAATGGTTCTCCTAATCGAGGTAAAATTTCTTTCGATACCCCAACGCCTGTATCTCTTATTTTCACCTGCAAATAGTTAGTTTCAGTATTTTGGACACTAATATAAAGAGACCCTCCCTTTGGCATAGCCTCTATCGCATTTTTAATCAGATTAATAAATACTTGTTTAAGCTGATTACCATCACAAATAATTCGAGAATATTTAGTATTATAATCTTCATTAATATGAATGTTTTTCAAGAGTGTTTGAGGAATATAAAAATTCACCGTTTGTTTGACTAATGAAATCAAGTCTTCTTCCTGATATTTTACAGCTTGAGGCTTAGCCACAGCCATGAACTCATTCGTAATCATCTCGATTCGGTCTAATTCAGAAAGCATTAACCGAATATATTCTCTGTTGGCTCGCCCTTGTTCATATTCGATTAACTGTGTAAACCCTTTTAGTGTGGTGAGTGGATTTCTAATTTCATGTGCCAATCCAGCTGCTAACTCTCCAACAACTGCAAGCTTTTCAGATTTTTGAAGTAATTCCTCTGTTCTTTTTAATTGAGTAATATCGATACAAGAACCGATTACCTCGATTACTTCATCTTCTACCATAATGGGCTTTAACGTGATTACACATACTCTTTGGAATAAAGTCAATTCGAACGTA
Source organism: Robertmurraya mangrovi (assembly GCF_034427655.1). Lineage (NCBI taxonomy): Bacteria > Bacillati > Bacillota > Bacilli > Caryophanales > Bacillaceae > Robertmurraya > Robertmurraya mangrovi. Next base: position 86,395 of record NZ_JAXOFX010000015.1, on the reverse strand, counting down.
ACCTCTTGACCGAACCAGGCTTGTTCATAATAATTCTTTAGAGCAACCGCAATCTCCTTCACTGGATGTTCATCAAGACTCTTCCCGACTATTAGCTCTGGTCTTAGACCTAGTTTATATAATAATTCCCCATCACAAATCGTATGGATAAATTGTCCTTCTCTCTTGATAAACTTGAAAGTTACTCCTTGCTGCCTTCGAATCGTTTCTTTTAATTCTCTCTCCATTTCTAGTAGTTTTCTTTCCGCTTGTTTTTGTAAAGTGATATCTCTAGAAATAGCCGCAATTTGAATAACCTCACCTTGATCATTTTTTATAGGAGATATGGTCATATTTATTAATATTCTGGAACCATCTTTACGATGTCTAGTAGTTTCATAGGCAATAAGGTTTTTACCAGAGGAGACTTCAGCCAACACGTAGTCAATATTTTCTCGCAAATCCGGCATAATATCTGGAAAGTACTGACCAATTACTTCTTCCTCTTTCCAACCATATACTCTTTCAAATCCTTGATTAGTTTTCAATATTTTTCCTTGGTTATCCATAATGGTAATACTATCTGGAGTGTGATAAAAAAATGATTGCAATAAAACTTGTGTTGTTTTTAAGTCTTTTTCAGTCTCTAATTTTTGTTGGAAAGTTAATTGAAGCCTCGAAAAGAAAAATGCCTTTAAAATAAAAGAGTAACCAAAAGCTTTAATCAAATGGCCTATTACCACATAGAGATCTGAAATATTGTGATAAATCGTTAAAGTAATTTCACTAAAGAATAGTAAAGAAAAGGCAAATACTAATTCAAGGTCTGAGGTACGCTTTGTTTTTCTGTATTTTATAAGAGTATTCAAGAGTGCTAGTAAAAGGAGAAGGCTAAGTAGATACTCTAAAATATTTTTTAAGATAGTAGGGCCAAAATCATTGATGATGAGAACCGGTAATTCTTTTTCAAAACGATATACCATGCTTATCATTATGGATAACATTAAGATGGTAAAAGTGAAAACCCATTTTCTATTTGTTATGATTATTGGGCTCTTCTTTGGAATGGTTAAATAGAATAACCCAATAGAGGCTGTTCCTCTTGCTAAAATCCAGAACCATCCTGTTTTTTCCAATGAACCCTCGGTTATGAAAAAAGGCATACCAGGATAAGTCATAAAATGAAATAAATCTAGAATTCCGATCCCCAGAAAGATAAAGGGCAGATAAAGAAACGTTTTACTCTTTGCATCTTCATATGCTTTCCAACCATATAAGCTAATAGCAAAACAAAGAACTACACTAAAAAGCTCCAAAATGGTGTGGACGAAAACATGATTATTCCTATTGTAAAGCTGATCCATTAATTCTTTATATATGTAGCCTAAACCCATTAATAATACTGATATAAATAAGAGAGAGAAAGCAAATTTATTTTGTTTTATCAAATTAAACATACATACCTACCTATGGGTAAATTTTATAAATGACTAATGAATCTATAATGAGTTAAATAATTTTTGAAATTGTTTATTAACCCTATTAAAGTGTAGCAAACTACATTCCAAAAAACACCATGTATTTCAACTTAAAATTGGACAGTTTCCCCGTTGTGTATAAAGTTTCTAGTTTAGTCGCCTTTCTGATTAACTACATAAACATTCCTGAGCGTTATAAACGTGGAATTTAACTAAACAATTTGCTCTTATTACCCATTTGTCTATACCAAAAGCTTCTATCCGCATAAGTAAGTATAAAGTAAGAAATTTGCCTGTATCTTACACTTGAAAGGAGAAGCAAATATGTCTACAGTAATGCATTTAAACTTAAGGGTGGATCCTACTCAATACATCCCACAAATTAGAAATGTTCCGGGTTACGATTATATCCACCTGATTCGACAACCAAAGTACCTGATAGATCCCTCACTATTTAATGAGAAAGTGTATTTTCTAAATGAAATTTTCTCCCCCGAAGAATATGTGAAAAAAAATGACATTTCTTTACTGCATGCCCATCATGGCCAACTGGCAGTATTATTACTTCCATTTAAAATGAAAACAAAACTTCCCCTGGTTACCAGCATTCGCGGGGTTGATGCTACTCTTGCTGAAGGAAGGGTTGGTTATAAAGAAAATATGAAAACCCTTTTCGAAAAAGGAGAACGATTCTTTCCCGTTTGTAACTATCTTGCTGACAGAATGAATTCGTGGGGATGTCCTACAGAAAAAATGAGAGTGTTATATGGTGGAGTTGACCTTAATCAATTCACTTATAATCCTCCTATTCTAGGTGAATCCCAAAACATCCTCTCGGTTGGAAGGCTAGTAGAGAAAAAGGGACATCACATACTCATGCAAGCCTTTAAAAAGATAAAAGATAAATACCCTAAAGCTACATTAACCATTATTGGTAGTGGAGTTCTTCAAGAACCTCTGAAAGTTCTAGCCACGCAACTTAATTTAGGTGACTCCTTCCGACTATTAAGTCATCTTCCTAAAGACCAAGTTCATAAAGAAATGTCAAAAGCAGACCTATTTTGTGCGGCGAGTTTAGAAGCATCTGATGGGAATGTTGAGGGGATTCCTAACACCATTAAGGAGGCTATGGCAACAGGTATACCGGTCATTTCAACCACCCATGCGGGAATTCCTGAATTAGTAACCCATAATAAAGAAGGAATTTTAGTCGAAGAAAACAATGTTAAACAATTAGCAGAAGCTCTTGAATTTATGCTAGAAAACAGAGAGAAATGGGAAGGATTTACATCTGAGGCAAGGAAAAAGGTTGAATTAAAATTTGACCAAACGAAGCAGTTACAGCAACAAGCCCAATTTTATGATGAATTGTTAGGAGGATTGAAATGAAAGATTTTAAAAAAATAAAGGTAATTAAAGGTGAGAATTCCTTTGAGATCATAAATCCTACTAATTATCCTCTGATTGGACACGGGGCACAAGGGGCTGTGTTTAAGCTCTCTGAAGACCGCTGCGTTAAAATTTATACGAATAGAGAGCAAGCCAAGATGGAGGAAAGAGCCCTAAAGGCGGGGCAACATTTATCCTTTATGCCTAAGCTATATAAGGCTCGTTCCAATTATATTATTATGGAATACTTCAATGCCCCTACTTTGAAGGAATATCTAAAAAACAGTATGTATATGCCCGAGGCCATTGCAATCAAACTTATAAATATTTTAAAGGAGTTAAAGAAAGCCGGTTTTAGTATGCTAGATGCTCCATTAAGACATATTTTCGTTTTAGAAAATGGAGATTTAAAAGTAATCGATCATGTAAACTCTTTTAAACGACAACACCCTGCCCCTATAAAACTCCTAAGAGAACTAAAATTAATTCTTTTAAAAGACTCGTTTTTAATGCATGTAGAAAGATTAGAACCTAAGATGTACAAAGAATGGGAAAAATTCTTTGATGAAAAGGATATAGACTTTAGAAAAATCTCTGTATCATCTGGGGGTCAAGGTAATGCAGTAAACGTAGATAGCGCACTTCCGCTTCCTTTAATTGGTCAAGGGCATCAAGGGGCTGTTTACCGAGTTTCTGAGGATAAATGTGTAAAGATTTATTCTAAGGAGGAGCATGCCAATCAGGAAAAAAAGGTACTTTTATCCTGTCAGCACCTACCTTTTATCCCAAAAGTTTATGAAACGAGCTCAAACTATATTTTAATGGAATATTTACTGGGGCCTGACTTAAACTCATTTCTAAAAAAACAACGCTCGATGCCTGAATATATAACAAGACACCTTCTTAAGTTGTTGAAGACGATGAAAGCACATGGCTTTAAACAAGTAGATTCCCCACTTCGACATACCATTTTAACTGTTGATGGATTAAAGCTAATTGACCACGTTTACTCATTTACACGTGAACAGGATCGTCCTCTAGAAATGTTTAAAGATTTACACTTACTAAACTTTCTCGATTCATTCTTAGAACAAGTCAAGGTACTAGATGAAAAAACGTACCGGGAATGGACAAAGACGCCTATCCCACTTAATGAATTAGTCAAGAAACAAACGTATACTGGTCCACATATCAAGGACGAGTTAAATAAGAAAATTAAAACACCTGAGCAAATTGTTAAAGAAATATTAATTAGAGAGTAAACAAGGTTCACATTCGTAAAATGGGTTTTAATCGTTGCCTAAGTTTAAAAAAGGCTACTGATAAATGAATTATTCTAGTAACTTTGTCCGTTGATTTCCGGTCCAGGCACTTGCTTTCCGCAAGAAGAATTAATGAAAAAATCCAAAGGCCGATTTTTTCAAAAGAGCGAATTCTTCATCGGGAGGAAGTCGAGCCTCCGCCGTACCGTCTGTGGGGTCTCGACCTTTCCTCTGCATCCCGCAGGAGTCAAGTACCTTCCCCTCCAATCAACTCAGTGCTTTATACTAAATAAAAAAGGAAGTGGAGAAAAAAGTTTTCTCTACTTCCTTTTTTTTAGAAACATATTAGACAACCCCATTGCTTTAATAACCTATCCCACATTAACTAAAGTTCATCTAACTATCTTACATTTTATAGTCAGGATAACCGACAAATTTGAAGTCTTTTCCTATACTTTCAACTGTTACATCTATTAACTCAACAGCATTCCGCATCATTTCAACCCCTGTGCCCTCTAAAAATGTTGGAGAATGCTGGCCACCAATTAGTTTTGGAGCCATGTATAGAATCACTTTATCGATTAATTGATTTTCTAAAAAAGCAGCGTTTATTCCGCCACCACCTTCAATTAATAGGCTTGAGATTTGTTTTTCACCTAAAAGCTTTACTACTTCACAAGGATTAACTCGCTTACCAGATGTATGAAATATGTTGACACCCATTGATTCTAATTGCCTTTTCTTGTCTTTATCGTAGTTCTCGCCAGTAAAAATCCAAGTTTCAGCCTCCTGGTCTGTCACTAGCTTTGAATCTAAAGGGATTCGTAAAGATGAATCCATCACCACTCGAATTGGATTTCTACCGTTCGGAATTCTAGTTGTTAATGAAGGATTGTCTGCTATTACTGTATTGACTCCAACTAGAATGGCCATATTTTGATTTCTCAGTAGATGAACATCTTCTCGTGCCTTTTCGGAAGTGATCCACTTGCTATCAGAAGTATGTGTAGCAATTTTTCCATCTAACGTAGTCCCCGATTTTAGTGTTACAAAGGGCAATTTCTCAACGATAAACTTATTAAAGACCTCGTTCATTTGCTGAGATTCTTTCTCCTTTATGCCGACAATGACTTCAATCCCAGCATCTTTAAGAATCTTTACCCCATTACCAGACACAACTGGGTTTGGGTCTAGCGTTGCAATGACCACCTTCTTAATTCCAGCCTCAACGATAGCAACCGCGCATGGTCCCGTCCTACCATAATGAGAACATGGTTCTAGCGTAACATAGATGGTCCCGCCTTTTGCTAAATCACCGGCCATTCGAAGAGCATGGATTTCGGCATGTGGCTCCCCAGCCTTCATATGTGCCCCTACACCTACTATGCGATTATCGTTAACAATAACAGAACCCACTAACGGGTTTGGATCCGTCTGCCCTTTCATCGCTATAGCATTTTGTAGTGCTAAATCCATATAGAATTCATGATTAGTCATTTGGACAATTTCCCTCTTCCTCTAAGTGACCTGAGCGCTTAATTTTTGTCTGAAGATAATTCTCATTGTATTCAGACACATCTCCCCACAACGGCTTTCGCTCTGAAACCTTCAAACCAGATTTCTTCAACGCTTCTAATTTCTTAGGATTATTCGTCATTAAAGTCACTGGTTTTGTTCTTAATGCTTTAAGAACCTCTATCGCATCCTCATAATTTCTTGAATCATCTACAAAGCCAAGACTTTCATTTGCGTCAACGGTATCATAACCATTTTCCTGAAGGACATATGCCATAGCCTTACTAAAAAGTCCGATCCCTCTCCCCTCATGGTTGGCCAGATAAAATAAAGCACCCGTTCCGTGCTCAACAATCATTTTCATCGATTGTTTTAATTGGTATCCGCAATCACATCTTTTACTGCCAAAGATATCTCCAGTATGGCAGATTGAGTGCATTCTGATAATCGCTTCATCTGCATAAGAGAAATCTCCATAAGCTAACACGCTTGATTGCTGCAATTCAGCTAAATTAGCTGACGATAATTTCTCAATAATCCGTTCAAAGTCTTCTGTTACCTCGTCACAGTTTAACCAGCAGTACCACTTAAAATTAACTGTTTCTCCGTACAGATTTACAGGTAATTTAATTGGACCAACTAAATAAATTGCCCCTTTATTCGTTTTAATCAGTTGAATTTTATCCTCTAGTACCGAAAGAACCTTCGAATTGAACTTTGTTTGCGTCATGTATATGCCCCTTTTTCTACGCTGTTTTCTTTATAGTATGAGTTAATCTTCTACATTACATTTGTGTCTTACTTTAATTCTCCAAACTGCCACACACTGTGACTCAAATTCCCGTATCGGTAACTACGATGTAGAAGAATTGAGGTTTTTTCTTGGTCTGCTGCTCCCATTGCATAATAAATAGGAATAAAGTGTTCCTTCCCAAACGGTGGAACAGCATGTTGTGCTGCAGGTGCCAAGGTTTCATAGTTAAATAAGGATTCAAGGTCCCAGCTACTTAGTTTTTCTTCTAACCATTGATCAAAATCAAGTGCCCATTGGTCAACTTCTGTTCTTCCATCCATTCGTACAGCTCTAAGATTGTGGACTGTCCCCCCACTTGCAATGATTAGAATGTTTTTTTCTCTTAAATGAGCTAAAGATTTACCTATCTTATATTGCTCTGCTGGGCTGAGTGAAGGGTTTACCGACATTGAAATAACTGGGATATCTGCTTTTGAATAAATCCTTCGAAGAACAACCCAAGCACCATGATCTAAACCACGTGATGTATTGGTTTCACAAGGGATGCCTTCTGTAGCTAGTAAATCTTCAATTTCTGTACTAACTTTTGAGTCACCTTTAGCTGGGTATTTAATTTGGTACAATTCTTCTGGGAAACCACCGAAATCATATATGGTATCAAATTCTGATACGTTACTTATTTTTTGAACATCTGATTCCCAGTGAGCAGAAAACAAAACGATAGCTTTGGGTTTTGGGAGTTTTGTGCCTAAAGATTCTAAAAATCTAGTATATTCGTTATTCTCTATAGCTAATAGAGGAGCTCCATGTGCGATAAAAAAAGATGGTAGCATTTCATCCTCTCCTTTATATTCCTATATTTCTTACTTTTATTTAAATAACTTTGTTTACTAAAAACCAACTTAATAAAAGAAAAGCCCCTGTGTTTCCTAATATGAAAATTAATTACCTATAAGATAACAACTCGCACTATAGAATGTCAATTTTTTATGCTAATATATACATATGTTTTTTATTAGGAAACCAAAGGTGATTACATGGACATAGGTACGAAAATACGCGCAATTAGAAATAGAAAAAAAATTACTATAGCCCAAATGTGTGATGCAACGGGTCTTTCAAAAGGCTTTATTAGTAATGTAGAGAATAATAATACTTCTCCTTCCATTAATACGCTAGCAACGATCGCAAAGTATTTAGGAGTCCCTCTGCCATATTTGTTGTTAGAGAAAGAACAGCATATGCGAGTAGTACGAAAAACTGAGAGAACCTATTCTACTTTTAACAACTTGAAAATTGAGCATTTGTCCTCTAAAGGTGGTATGAGAATGATGATTGTAGATCTTCCAGCTGGAGAATCAATAGGAGAACCTCATTCACACGAGGGAGAAGAATGTCATTTAGTACTTGAGGGTAAAATCCTTGCGGAGCAAGGAGAAGACTCTTTCATACTTGAAGAAGGAGACTCATTTAGTTGGAATGCGAGTGTTCCTCACTATGCAAAAAATATTGGAGATGGTACAGCTAAAATTCTGATTTCAGTCTATTCGGATACAGGATTAAATGATGTGCTATAAAATCAAAAAGGGACTTAGGATAGAATTCTCCTCCTACGTCCCTATGTTCTTTTAAATCAATTTTGTTCACTTTCTTCTAGACTTTCTTTTTCAAGGATGTCTTTAATTTTTTTCAAATCTTTATTATTGGCTCTTTTCATCATTTGAGACATAAAAGGAGTAAAAAACCTAGAGAAGCCAGTTGGATTTCCCTTGTTCCTAAGAGTCATACGTGTCAGATTATCTTCAATCACTTCCCATGTATATATTGTTTCCATAGGAAATGGTCCGTTTGCCGTTCTCATAACGAGCTTTTTACCAGGTACAAACTCTACTACTTCATAGACATAAGCAAGTGTTCGCCCTAAAAAATTGGCTTTAAATGCAATTTGTGAACCTAATTTTAATGGTTTCGGGGTCTTCCATTCGACTGATTTAATATTTACATACCACTTAGGTGCGTGATCGGGATTTGCTGCATACTCAGAAACCTTGTTTAGAGAACTCCGAATTTTTATTTCTGTCAAAACATCTACCATGCCTACCTCCGACTAACTGATTTTTTATAAATTCTAAAATTCCCCATAAGTATAACATTCGAAATAGGAGTAAGATCAATAATCCTGTTAAAAGCATTATTAAGATACCCTTTGAATTTAAGTTTTAATTAGCGACCATCCGCCCAAGTGGACCGTCCTCATCAATAATATCCTGCAAATCATATACAGAAATCGGGAACATTGGAAATCCATAAGCATATGGGGTGATTTCATAAAGCTGAAAATAGACAATGATGGACTTGTCTGCAATATAGAATTCCTGATTCGGTCTAATATCTTTGAACTCGACAAGCAGTGGAATTTCTCTTTGTTTAATTTGTTTCGAGATAATATCTGACAGTCTTCTCACATAATCGCTACCTGGTTTAAATAAATCTTTGAGTTTATAGAGTTCCCCTTTATTAAGGTCAAACGTTAAAGACTTAATAATAGTTAGTCCGTGAGCAGCATGGTAGTGATAAGTATAGTTGGATAGTGACAAGCTTAGCACTTCTCGCTGATTATTCTTTACTTCATAATATCCAATCATATCGACAACGGTGGAATCCACCGCTCCTACTTGTTCATTAATAAGTTGTTGCACTTGGTTGATAATGGTTTGATTAATAAAGTGCTGTACAGGCTGATTCTGCATTCTCATTACACGAGGAAAATAAATGTATTTATTCTGCCCGCTACTAACCTTTAATGTTTCTATACTAACTGGAAAATTCACAGACACTTGAACCATCCTTTTTTAGGTTTTAACGTATCGTATTCATTCGATGAGGGATAGGTACATAGTCAATCTGTCATTACAACCATGGTATTAGTAACTTTGTATCTTGGAAGCATTTATATTATTCTAATGTCGCTATCTGCTAGAAAACTAATTAATCAATCTCCTATCCACATTGTTAAGGATGGAGAGATCCTTTATAAGAAGTTAAAAAAACAAGAATATCCATTGATGTTTTACTAGAAGAATTAAGAAAAGAAAAAGTAAAGTCCTGTTATAACCATTCTAGCTTGTGGTAATTTTAAACAGTTAAACAATATAGTTCCTTTCACTCTCTTTTGATACCATATCCCTAATTGTCTATGTTTTAATGAACGATCAATGTTATGAACAACATTGATGTAATTGACATTTTGATACAACTATTGTAAAATTTTTCTATTATATAATATATAACTGTTAAACTGCAGGTACTTATCTGCTCTCAGTTAAATGAGCCGGTTTTCATACTCTCTTAAGAGTATAGTAAACCGGCTCTTTTATTTTTTAAGGAGATGTTAAACAATGAAAAGAGGTATTATTTATAGCTTAATATCAGTTACATTAGTCTCGTTGAATCCATTAATCCTGAAGTTTTCATTAAACCACATGTCACCTATTAAGAGTGCTTTGATTACATCTTTGTTTTCCCTTATCTTCTGTATGATTTTAATGAATTGGAGAGACTTTTCTATATCCATCCTTAAACAAAAAACTTTATTTTTTGTTGGTCTCTCTAACTCATTAGGGTTAATTGCACTTTTTGAATCCCTTAACCTGATTGGCCCCATATTAGTAGGAATGATTGGACAACTCTACCTACCAGCAACTATTATCTTTTCTGCCATATTATTAAAAGAGATCATCTCATTTAAACAGTTTTTACTCATTGTAAGCATGGCATTAGGAAATGTGCTTTTTATGTACAATCCTGATTCTTCCCAAATTAATCTTGTAGGTATAGCTTTATGCATTCTTTATATCTCTTTCTTTGCCATTTGTAACACACTTATTAAAAAGTTAACGACACAACATAATGAAAAGAATATTTTATTTGGCAATCTTCTTTATACTGTTTTTTTTCTTTTAATTTACTCTTTTACACAAGAAAAAATCACAACTAGCATTAAAGTTGAAGGTCTAATCCTTCTTGCTATTACAGCACTATGTGGTGGATTCCTGGGTCAGTTATTTTATTATAAAGCAATTCAAAAAATCCCCTTTGTTCTAACCAATTCTTTAAACGCATTACAACCAATCATGATTGCACTATTTTCTTGGAGTTACTTTCCCCAACAATTAAATATACTAAACTCTTTTGGGGCTTTGTTAGTTTTTGTGACAGTACTTACACTTTCAATAGGTTATAGAAAGACTAAAAGTTAAAGCGGAAAGCTTAATAAACTAATTTAAATAAAAATAATTAAGTAAGTCGAGAAAATCAAGAACCAGACACATCTTCAATTCTGATAGATCGGGTATGGATTGTGTGGTTCCATGTTTTATTTTTACTTGTAAATAACCCAATTAGCGTAATCGGAAACCAAGTGAATTGAAAGACTGGAAACAGAAATAATCCTAGATATGCCTTCCATGGCCTTCTCTCAACAAGCATTACAAGTGGAAACTGTAAAAACAAGGCTAAATTAAGCACAATCCATCCCCAATCAGGAATCATTTTTAACAATTCAAACTGGGTATATAGTGGAGTTGCTAACTGCAAGTATGACATAACCCAAACAGCAGCAATAAATAGAAATCGAATCGGCTGAAACAAGTACATGGCAGCATCAAACTGTGCAAACTTACGTGTTTGAATAGCTTTGATTAAAAGTGGCTTCATATATCTTCTAGCACAATCAGTATGCCCTCTCATCCAACGTATACGCTGTCTAATGGAGCTAATAAGTGAAATTGGTTTTTCATCGTAGACAATAGCCTGATTTGCCCAAGTAGGATAAATATCATTAGCGATACATCGAGCAGTAAATTCTACATCTTCTGTGAGTGAAGTTGCATTCCATCCCATTTCCTTTAGGAGTTTCATCTCAAAACACATTCCTGTTCCGGAAAGGGTACTAGCCATTCCCCAATTATGTCTGGCCTGTTGCCACATACGGTTGATAAACCAATAAGTAATCGCATAAGAGAGAGAAACCCAAGAGTCATATGGATTCTTCGTATCTACATAGCTTTGAATGACTTGATGACCGTCCATAAGCTTATTGTTCATTTCTATTAGGAAGTTTCTGCTGATCAAATTGTCTGCATCAAAAACAACTACAGCATCAAATTGTCTTTCTCTTCTCCATAACTTTTCTAACATCCACTCCATAGCGAACCCTTTACCTCGATTAATCTCATCATACCTCTCCATAGCATGAACATTATGTGATTTTGCAATTAGAGCAGTATTGTCCGTGCAGTTATCACATATCACAAATACTTCATACAACTCTTTTGGATAATCTAAATTATTAAGATTCTCAAGGAGCGGAGAAATCACTTTTTCTTCGTTATGTGCTGCAACAAGGATAGCAAATGATTTATTTGGGTTATGTTCCTCGAGATGTTCAATTTTTTTCTTTTTAAAACCGGCAAAACTTATGATTAACTGGTAAATACTGACTGAAAAAATAATAACTTGAAATACATTTGCTACAATAATAAAAAACTGCTGCATGTTTACTTTCCTCTCGACGGTCTATCTTCTCTAAAAGAAAGGGCAATGTCTAGAACATATCTTGTTTCATCATATGATCCAATATCAGTCTTCCCATTGCCGTCAAAATCAGCAACAACTCCGACCCTACCTTTTCCCCCAGCCCAAGGACCAAAATCATTTTCTATAAGCTTGAACTGTTGATTCCCCTCATTTTCATAAACTTGCCAAACTCCTGTCTTTGGCGTATAGAGGATTAAGTCACTTTTACCATCTCCATTTGGATCACCTACCAACAGCTGTTCCTTAGGAGTAACGTCAATACCTTTAATTAGATGTGGATTTGTAAATTTACCATCCCCCTTATAATGAAGAATAGAGAAGGATCGATTTTTAGCTGATACGCAAAGGATGCCATCAAAACCCTTGTCTTGGAACCTCCCAATGTAAAGAGTAGATTCCTCTGGTAAATACGTATCTACATTAATAGAAAGTTGATTATTAACAATACGAATTACCTGAATTCTTTCCTTGTTCTGGGCCAACAACCCTGTACCCCCCTCATATTGAAAAGGATTCAGGGAACTAAGATTAACTGGAAGCTTACCTAATAAGACAGGCTCCATGAAATGCGATGTATTGGCCCAACTCACACGAAGGTCCCCTGAGTTCTTATTGTAGGCTACTAGGTCTGCCTTTCCATCTTGATTAAGATCAGCAAGTAGAAGCTGTTCCTCATCTACAAAGGATTCCTTAAGCCAAATTTCCGCTTCATTCTGTGGGCGATTTCGAGGCCATTTATAGGTTCCAGGTATCACCAGGATACGATGCTCCTCTCGTACAACCACATCTTCATGCCCTTTCCCAAATACGTCACCAATTAATAATTGTTGTGTTACACTTGTCGGCACTTTAATACGGTGAGCTGGAGTAAACGGGACGATATCGTGTATGGACATCCAGCGGTACCCTTCTTCTAAAAATCCATGTACTAATTGGTGAAGATACGACTTAGTTCCATCTTCTTTATACTTATAGACTGGCAGACCATCCTTAACTTGCATTTTCCCGTCCGGTTCTAACACCGGTTCAAGGAAAGGGAATTCTAAAAATGGATGATAATATAAAGAGGCTAAGCCATCTTCCTTTTCAGCTTTCGATAAAATCTGATTAACAGATTTACTATCAGTAACATATTTAAATGGTGCAGGTACATAGATTGAACCTAGACTATTTTGACCGTATGTATTGATAGTGTCATAGACATTCATATCTTTTAATGAACGGAGGGAATACATATCAGGCTGATATAAAATTCCAATGTAGGACCTGAATACCTTTTCCTGTTCACGAGTATTCCTATAATGTGGTGATTCCCAAAATGCTGGTTGCAAACCATTCTTCTCAAAAGCCGCAAGACTAAGACTAATCCTTTCTGCTGCATATGAGGTTTTTTTCGTTTCTGGTACTCCTTTCACATGAAATTCGTTTCCAATTCCCGAATGGTGACTTTCGTCTTCCCTAACGGTATCCCCGTATTGATGGGTATATCCATGCATACCCAATACTCCACCTTTTTGTGCAGCTTCTTTTAAGATATTAATAAAAGCTGTTACAAGGGGATCTGGACTAGGGTCGTCTATCCCTCTTTCTTGCCAGGTACCATCTGATTCTAACTTCTTCATCCTAGGAATAACGGTTATGTGAAACGGAATCCGTTCTGATTCTATGTATCGGACAACCGCGCGGAGTTTGCCCAAATCCTCTTGACTAGCATAGTCACCACCTGGTCCAACATCCTCTAAACGAATTATGGCATGATGCTTATTTAGGTTTGGAAAGGTATTTTCTCCTATATACGTTAATTGAAGTATGTAAACGACAGCACCAATGATTGCTGTGCTCACAATCAACCCTAGTCGTTTCCACAATCTTTTCTTCAACTTTAGTCCTCCATTTTCCCTTATTAATATCAATTGTTGATTTATACGACTAGTCTTATTTAACTAAAATTAAGTCTATTGGAAATTATATCATTTAACAGTTAACCGTTACTATGATAGTTTTTAAGATAAATAACTTAGTTAATTTTTTATTTCCTATTATAATAATTTTGTAAGATTATATATTGGAGGAAACATGAATGATGAATCTAGTTTACGAAGTCTTATCTGAAGAAGAGATAGAACAATGTAGAGATGCCTGTAATGAATTAATGGCTTTTCAAAAGTCAAAAGCCCACATAACACCAGAGTTGTTTGATTCCATGAATTTTGAAACTCGCATGGTGCCTTCCGTCCAAAAGGCCATACATAATTACATAGTGGTAGTAAAAGATGAAGATAGAATTGTAGGATATGTATACTCCAATATTTCTCACAAAGAGACATACTCAAATGAATTTGCAACTTTTTTTGATCCTTCATCAGTAAACGGGGCAAATGTAGGGTGTCTTTCCCAATTTTACATTAAAAAAGAATACAGACAATACGGTATAGGTTCTACTCTATTCAATATGTCCATGGAGTGGTTAAAACAATTTAAGGATATAGAAGATTATTTTATTTTTGTCTCAAATGGTAATTATGATGCTTTGGAATTTTACAAGCGTAAAGGATTTACAGTAAGTCATGCTATTTTAAATGGTTTTATAACTGTTTTACGAAGTGGAAAATAGATAAAAGGCGCCTTCAACTGAAAGCGCCTTTTGTGATAAATTAATCTATTAAAAGAATAAATTTAGAATAAAATAAAACAGTGCCGCTAATGCTGCCGAAATCGGTAAAGTGATTACCCATGTGATCAACATCGTTTTTGCTGTTCCCCACTTAACCCCTTTGACACGATGTGCTGCACCAACCCCCATGATAGAGGAAGAAATAACGTGTGTTGTACTTACTGGTAAGTGAATAAAGGTAGCTCCAAAGATAATTCCTGCACCTGTTAAATCAGCAGCAACTCCATTTACAGGTCTAATTTTCATGATCTTACCGCCAACGGTCTTAATAATTCTCCAACCACCTACTGATGTACCTATCCCCATAGCAAGAGCACAAGACACTTGTACCCATGTCTGGATATCATCAGATGTTTGATAATTATTAACAATTAGAGCCATTGTAATAATCCCCATTGCTTTTTGAGCATCATTTGTACCATGTGTATACGATTGTAATGCTGCTGTAGCAATTTGAAGCTTACGAAAATTCCGGTTTGTTTTTGTAAGATTATTGTTTTTAAATACGACCTTGAAAATACTATATACGATATAACCTAATACTAAAGCTAGTATTGGTGAGAAAATTAATGCTTGGAGAATTTTTAAGAATCCACCATAATTTAATGCATTAAAACCAGCCGCAGCAATGGCAGCACCTGCAATGGAACCAATCAAGGCATGTGAAGAACTACTTGGAATACCGTAATACCAAGTAATTAAGTTCCAAGCTATCGCTGCAAGTAAAGCTGCAAGGATAACAAGTGATCCGTTGCCCAAAGTAAAAGGGTCCACAATATCTTTTGTAATGGTTTTAGCTACACCTGTAAATGACATTGCCCCTACGAAGTTCATGACGGCTGCTAAAATAATAGCATGTCTTGGTTTTAGAGCCTTTGTTGAAACGGATGTTGCAATTGCATTGGCTGTGTCGTGAAACCCATTTATAAAGTCAAACGCCAGAGCACCAATAACAATGAGAACGGTTAATATTAATATGGTATCCATCGTCTTACTCCTTAGGCGTTCTTCATGATGATTGTTTCAAATGTGTTCGCAACATTTTGGCAATAATCAGCAATCTTTTCAAGTTCCTCATAAATCTCTTTATACTGAATAATTCGGATTGCATCTTTTTCTACATGGAATAGATTTTTAATGGATTGACGGAGTACCCCATCACATTTTGATTCATAATCTTTGATTTTAATTGCATGTTCACGCATTTGAAGTAATTTTTTACTAGATAATAATTCAATAGCTAAATCAATTTCAGCTGCGCAACTACGAATCGCATCTACAAACTTCAGCATATAGTCATCTGCTTTAGTAATAGAGTACATATCGAATAAAGCCGCTGTATGCTCTAAACCATCTAATACGTCATCCATACTCATAGCAAGGGATAAAATATCTTCACGCTCAAGCGGAGTAATAAAAGCATTATTTAAATCTTGGATAACCGTATGAACTAATTTATCTCCTTTTGTTTCATAATCTTTCATCTTCTCATAAAAGATTTTCAGGTCATTAACATTATTTAATTTGTAATCAGCAAAGAAATTAGCTGCTTCCTTCAAGTTTGCTGAAATATTACTTAAATGTACCGAGAACTTGTCCTTTTTATTGAAAACCATTTCCAATAACCCCCACATTTTTTCCAAGAAATATAAAACCAAGAAAACTAGATAATAATATCAAAAAATGTCGAATCTTAAAAGTATCTTCACAAAATATTTACAATAACTTAACAAAAATCACCTTTACTTATTAATATTTTTTACGAAATATAATAAAATTACCCAAAACCATCATAAGCATTTTTTATAAAGTTTCTATTTTCTTCACAGAAATTAACCAGCACATAAACAGTGCTGGTTAACTCTCTCACCTTAATTTTCTGCTAACTTTGGTTCTAGTTTTTCAGGAACTGGTTTTTCAACTGTTTTATCTTCCGCTTGCTTTACTCGTTTAATAAAGAATGCAAGAACAAATGCAACTGCTGCAATAAAAGTAGCAACTAGGAATGAATAATTAATTCCCTCTAACATTGCTTTCATAGCTATTTCTTGTTTCAATTGAGCTAATGCAGCTTCCGTCGGTTGACCAGTTAAATTTTTCATAGCTTCTTCACCTAATGTTTTCGCCTCTGATTCTGTTCGATTAGACATGATTGTTACTAATAAGGCTGTACCAATCGCACCAGAAACTTGGTTAAGTGTGTTATTCATGGCTGTACCATGTGGATAGAAGCGAGGTGGTAACTGATTTAAACCATTTGTTGACACCGGCATCATAACCATGGACATACCGAACATTCGAATGGCATGTAAAACCATTAAGTGCGTATAACTGGTTTCAAATGTTAACTGACTAAACATATATGTCGTCACTGTCATTATGGCTAACCCAATAAGAGCTAGAATACGACCACCATACTTATCAAATAATTTACCTGTCACAGGAGACATTAAAGCCATCGCAAGAGCCCCAGGAAGCATCATAAGTCCTGCATCAAATGGAGATATCCCTCGAATGGTTTGAACGTAAATAGGAATTAGAAGCATTCCCGAGAACATCGCCATATTAAGAACCATTGTAATAGCTGATGATAAGGCGAACATAGGATATTTATAGATGCTAAAGTTTAGCATTGGTCTTTCAATTTTAGATTGACGAACGATAAATGTTACTAATGAGATAATCCCCACAATAATAGTTCCATACACTAAAGGACTATCCCATCCTTTATTTCCTGCTGAACTGAAACCATAAAGAATTCCACCAAAACCCACACTCGATAGTATTAAGGATAATAAGTCTAGACTAATATCTACTTTTTCTTTTTTATCCTTAAGTAGGAAAAAGCCAATTAATAGCACAACTACGGAAATTGGAGTAACGAAATGGAACAGCATTCTCCAATCATAGTGTTCAATAATCCAACCAGATAACGTTGGACCAATTGCAGGTGCAGCCATTAAGATTAATCCAAAAATCCCCATTGCTGTACCACGTTTTTCTATCGGAAAACTTACTAACATAACGTTCATTAATAAAGGCATCATGATCGCTGAACCAGAAGCCTGCAGCATGCGTCCTGTTAAAAGAATAGGGAAAACATGTGCAACCCCTGCAATTAATGTCCCGATTGTAAACAAGGACATCGCCACTATAAATAGACGGCGGACTGAGTACTTTTGAATTAAAAACGCAGTAGTTGGAATTAATATTCCATTAACAAGCATAAAACCGGTAGTCAACCACTGTACAGTCGTTGCTTCAATATTTAGGTCAGCCATAATGGAAGGTAGAGCTATATTTAATAAAGTATTATTTAAAAATGCAATAAAAGCCCCAATCATTAGAATACCAATAATACCATACGGTGGACGATTGGATTGTTTCATCGTTTGATCCATTTTGTTACCCCCCTTATACATTAAGTACAATTTTTTGTACTTTCATTTCACATAGACATTATATTATACCATGAGTATAAGTATTGCAATTAAAAAATATCCCATTTGCAAAAGGGTTTGTATAATCACAAAATATACTGTACTATGACTTTTATACACATAGTCTAATTAAGTTGTAGGTGATAATAATGAACAATAGAAAACAACATGTCATAAAAATGGCACATCAATTATTTATCGACAAAGGCTTCCAAGCCACGTCCATTCAAGACATATTGGACTATAGTGGCATTTCAAAAGGAACTTTTTATAACTACTTTTCATCAAAAAATGAGTTACTTATTGCTCTTTTTAGAATGATTTATAAAAAGCTTGAAAAAGAACGTAATGAGTTACTAATTGGGCAAGACCCTTCTGATATTCATATCTTCATCGAGCAAATTAACTTGCATTTGATGGCAAATAGAACAAATAAATTACTTACCCTTTTCGAAGAAGTACTTGTCTCAAATGATGATGAATTGAAGCAATATATTAAAAAAGGGCAATTGAGAACACTTCGTTGGTTATACGAACGATTTGTTGACCTTTTTGGAGAAACTAAGAGACCTTACTTATTGGATTGCGCCATTATGTTCTTAGGAATTTTACACCATAATCTAAAATATTATTCAATGGCTCATGGACCAAATTCTAATATTAAAGAAATCGTACGCTATAGTGTAGGTCGGATTGTGAAAGTAGTTCAGGAGGTTTCTGAAGCTGAAGAACAGTTAATTGAGCCAGAATTATTAGACACTTGGTTTCCGGATTGCACGAACCCTGACCATTTGTTACAGCAAGAAATTTTCCATACTGTATTAATATTGAAGAAGACTATTAACACACATGAAGATCAGGCAAAGTATATAGAATTATTAGATTTTATTCAAAACGAACTTTTACACTCTAAGCCCCCACGGAGGTTTGTGATAGAGAGTGCACTTGCTTCATTAGGAGAAAGTAAGTTACTAAACGAAAACAAGTCTACTGAGAAACTTGGCAAGTTAGTTTCTGAATTTTTTTCTGTAATATAGGAATAAGAAAAGATCCTAATCGTCAATGATTAGGATCTTTTTTAGCAACCTTAACCTATCAAAATGCAGACAAACTATATTCCAAAATATGCAAGTGTTTCTGGATCTGTACTATTAAAGGTCAAATACCATGGCTGTCCTAAAGGTCCACCTTCAATAGCTGGAGGTACTAAAACATCAAACATTTTTGTCCCTATATCATAAAGTCGGACAGCCCCCGTATTAGGTCCATCAGGAGCCCCTGTTTCAGTAAATGGTCCTGTAATAGGAACATAAAGTTTTGCTTCCGGTCCGAATAATAGTGCCTGTGCAAAGGCACGTGGCTCTCCAACCTCGTAAAGGTCAATCTTATCAATGTATTCCCCAGTAATACCATTAAAAATTAGTATTTTATCCGTGTCATTTTCATCCGCACGAAAGCTAGTAATATAAAGATTACCATCAGGTCCGAACACCAAGCCTTCAGGGCGATGAAGATTATTTTGAAGGTCACTTTCAATAAATACCCCTAGAAACTCCCCTGTATCTCGGTTAAAACGAAGTACCCAACCACTTAAAGGATCAACTATATTAAAACCAGAAACAAATACATTACCATCTGGCCCTATAACCACTCCTCTAGGATAAAAGTTTTCACTAAACCCAGATTTATCGAGTACTCCTAGAAATTCCCCTGTTACACCATTATATCTACGTATTTCACCTGGCTGGTCATTTGCATCAATAAAATCAGCTACATACAGGACGTTGTTATCTGTAAGTATAATACCCCTAGGTGCAAACGGAGCTCCTTCCCCCTCTGAACTAACTAGCTCGTTAAGAAATTCACCTGTTTGACCGCTAAACTCTAACACGTTTCCATTTTCATCTGTACCTACATTCTGATTGGAAACAAAAAGATTTCCTGCTAAATTAAACAAAATTCCTCGGGGGCCATTCAAGCCACCGCTTCCAGAAGGAACAAAACTACCAAAATACTGACCTGTTCTTGCATCAAAACGCTTTACTGTATTATCACTGCCATCGCCAATGTAAAGAAACTCTCTTGCAAAGCCCATAAAAAAATCTCCCTTCTATATTAAATTTAAGTAAGATAATTCTACTTAATTTAATCTATGGTAAAGGGAGCATTTCGGTATGGACAAACTCTTTGATAAATTCACACATTTTTTAATAATAGTAGAAGTATAATTTTACTTTCAATCTGTATTTCTTCACTTGTTCTCAAAAGCGAGTCTTAATAATTAATTTCTCATGACTTAATTCATTACCCACTTATCCTTCAAGAATAAAATCCTTCCAATCACGAATACAATCAGCATACAAATTAAATTACTACCAATTGCAATAAGAATATGCTCGTAGTTTATTACCCCAAACAATAATTCCTTTAATAGACTGAATAGATTTAGAATCGGAATAGCAAAGTGACTGAATGATAACTCGTTGATTCCTGTGCTGGCAATAATCATAACAGGGAACATCGCCACCATCATAATAGGAGTACTATAACTTTGTGATTCTTTTACTGTTTTACCTATTATGCTCGTTAACATTAATAACGAAGCAATAAACATGGCATAAACAATCGAAATGAGAACAGCTAAACCAATTATTAAGTAAGTTTGATCACCAAATGACACGGCCTTTTTTAAATGTTCCGTTAAATATTGAATTTCGAAGGCGACTACCACTAGAGTAACCATTCCCGTAATAGCTCCAATTGTCGTAATGGTCAGCCATTTAGAGAAAAGTAAGGTGCTTCGATTGACTGGTGTCATTAATAATGCTTCCATTGTCTTCTTCTCTTTTTCCCCAGCAAATAAGTCCGAAGCAGCTGGGCCGGCACCAACACTAATGGCTAATGCTAGAATCATCGGGACTAACATAGCAATTAGACCAATATTAGGATTTTCCTCAGAAACCTCTTTCTGATTAATGGTAAAAGGCTGGATTAAGTCAGGGTTTGTTCCTTCCTTTTGTAACCTCTCAGAAATAATGTTTTTCTCTAAAATAGCAAGAGCATTCGTAACAAAGTTCATTAAATTAGCTGAATTTTGACTAAAGGAATCACCAATGATTGTAACAGATGCTTTTCCACCATCCTCAATAGTATTAATAAAATCCGTATCTAGTACAAGGGCGGCTTGAGCTTCCCCTTCTTTAAATGCTTCCTCAGGATCAGATACCTTGACTAACTCAATATTGTTAAAGCCAGAAAAAATGTTTACTTCCTCTTTAGTCAGAGATTTATCTACCGCCAGTTTATAAATTTCTCCTTCTCCATCCGAAACGTTTTTTTCATAGAAAAGTATTAATCCAGTCATCATTATAATAGGTAGGAACACTGTTAATAATAATGTTCTACGATCACGAAAACAGTCTTTCATTTCCTTCATATAGATATTAAGAAGCATAAGTTTCACTCCCCCTTACAAGTTTACTCATGAAAATATAATTAAGGTCTCGACTACCTTCCTCTTTATACAGTGCTTCAAGGTTACCTTGATAAACAAGCTCTCCCTTATGCATCATAGCTACGGAGTCACATAGCATTGAAACTTCCTCCATAATGTGACTGGAAAAAATAATCGTTTTCCCTTCTCGTTTCAGCTGATGAACAAGCTGGCGGAATACATTGGAAGAGGTAATATCTAGTCCTGTTGTCGGCTCATCGAATAGTATGATCTCAGGGTTATGAATGATAGCCCGAGCAATGGCTACTTTCTGACGCATCCCTTTTGAGAAGCCCCCCACTTTTCTGTTTAAGTAATCCCTCATCCCAAACATCTTTGCCAATTCATCTATTCTCACTTTTGTTTCGTGTTTACTTAATCCATAAAGAGTAGCAAAATACTCTAAGTTTTCACGGGCTGTTAAACGGTCATACAATCCTGTTTCCCCTCCAAACAAAACACCGATTCTTTTCTTCACTTGATCAGGATTTTTAACCGTGTCGTATCCCGCTACCAATACATTTCCATCTGTTGGTGTCAAAAGTGTAGCAATGGTTCGTAGTAGTGTCGTTTTTCCCGCGCCATTTTCACCAAGTAAACCGACTACTTGACCTTCTCTAACAGAGAATGAAACGTGCTTAAGGGCCGTTATCGATATTTTTTTATCTTGAAATCGCTTCGTTAGTTCGTGAATTTCTATCATTTTTTCCCCACCTCAACTTAATGTTGTTTCTTGGTTTAATCATACAAACAATTTCAAGGAGAATCTGCACTTATGTCGCGAATATTCCATTTAATGTCGTGAAAAGGTCAAATTTAACCAAATAGATGGTAAAATAGGATAAGGTCACCAAGATATGTTTTGAAAATGAGGCGATTATTTATGAAGGTTGGACTTGTGGATGATCGATTTATAGACTTGGATAAATTAAACGGAATCATTTCAGGTATTCCGGATATAGAGATTGTTTTTTCTACATTGTCAGCTGAAGAAGCTTATGAGCATATAAAAAAAGAAGAGATTGACTTATTAATTGCAGACATTGAAATGCCCAATTTATCTGGATACGAACTTGCAGATATCATTCACTCTCACGCTTTAAATATTGCAGTCATATTTGTTACAGGAAACAGTGGCTATGCCGTTCATGCATTTGAACTAAATGTTCATGACTATATTATGAAACCCTATCCTAAAGAACGTTTAATTAAATCCATAGAGAGATTTAAAGAAAAAACAAAGTCTACTGAAATTGCAGGTAGGCTTTACTTAAAACAAAAAAATGACATCCATATTATTCAAAAGAAAGATATTGTATTTATTGAACGCTCTGGTAGGTCTACAACCATTTATACGAAGTCAGGACCGATTAAAACCTATCAAACGCTTAGTGAATTAGAAGGAGAATTAAGAGAAAGAGATTTTATCCGTTCCCATCGATCATTTATTATCAACATTCATCACGTTAAGAACTTCTCGCTCTATGCAAAAAATTCTTATATTGTCACCTTTGAAGGAATGGATGAACAAGCGATGATTACGAAGGAAAAAGTTGAGTTTCTTCAACATAATTATTTTTAAAAGGGGAGAAAAACTTGAAGCAAGCTCTTACATATTGGGGAATGATAACAGCACTTGGAATAATACACCTCCAATCTTTGCTTACCCTACTCCCATGGAAAATTCCTATCTACTTAACTAGTATTCTAGTAATAGCAATTAACTACTACTTTTATAAAAGGATTCTACTTCAAATTTCAAGCCTTGGATTAAAGAGGAATAGTTTAATTTTTATATTGCAGTTAATCCTTTTACTCTTTTATATTTCAGATCCTTCTTATTTATATATATTATTTAATTTATTCTTTATTGGATTTGAATGGATCCGTCTAGATTTAGGTAGACGACTAGGTTCATATACTTCCCAGCTAAAGCAATTTGAAGAGCAGATTGTGCATTTTAACGAAACATTCCTAATTGTACGAAGTGAACGTCATGATTTTTTAAAACATATTTCCGCACTCCACTTTCTCTTAGAGGAAGGAAAAGATAAAGAAGCCAAAGTTTATTTGGATGACTTGGTTGAAAGCTATGAGGAAACGAACTTATCCATAAAAGGGGAATCTGGAATTGTTGCGGGAATGTTAAATCAAATGTATAGGCGTGCCAAAGCTTCTAACATTTCTGTTGTTTATGATTTGGATTTACCTATATCAACTTTGCCTTTCACTAACAAGGAATTTGTTGGATTTCTGGGGAATCTGCTTTTAAATAGTATTGAAGCTTGTGAGGAATGGCAAAATCATCATAAAAAACAAGGCTTAATCACACTACAATTTTACAAAAGAGGCGGTTTATACTTACTAACAATAACGAATCAATGTCTGCCCATATCGTCAGAAGTACTTGATCACTTGTTTGAACAATATGGATTAACAACGAAATCTGACGGTCATGAAGGACTAGGCACAAAGCAAATTCATGATATTGTTAAACGTTATCAAGGTTTCATAGACTTTGTTTATAAAGACGAAGAATTCACTATTAAAATAAAAATACCTGCTATTCGTTAAAGGCTATTCCTACATCAATTAGACTAAACTGGCATATTTACAGAAAAAGGGACTTCTATTTTGAAGTCCCTTTTCCATTAATCAAACGTTTGATTAACCTATTAAATACTAATTATTAAAAAATAACAAACATCAACATGAACCCCAATATCCAAAGCATTGGGATCAAATTAATAATTATTGCAGCCTTTCTCCTCCGTACGCGAAGAATCCAGGCTAAAATCGCGCAAATGATCACTGCTAAAGGAAATACAGTTATTACTGAAACAAAAGTAATATTGGCTATATGAAACCCAGCATCAAAACTCATAAAAGACAAACCCCAAATCACATACCATGGTAATAAACATAAAGCATAAATAAATTGGCTTACAATCAAAAATACCTTCATATACTTCCCCTCTCGGAACTCTTATCCACTAATACAATATATGTATATTTTACTATATAATGCTTCGTTCCAATTGTATAGGGAGCTTGTTTACAATGGTCCTCAATAATCTCAAGTCTCTATAAATCTTGCATAGTAACAAACTTAAACAAAAACAATCTCCTCTGTCGCTCGATATTCCCTTGGGGACAAACCAACATACTTCTTAAAGGTACCACTAAAATAGTTCGGTGTATTGAAGCCTAACTCCTCAGCAATCCATTCAATTGTGTGATTGGTATGGCGCAAGAGCCACACAGCACGCTGCATACGGACAAAGGTGACGTACTCCACAAAATTCCGACCTGTTTCCTGTTTAAAAATACGACTGAAGTAAGGAACGCTAAGGTTAATTTGATCTGCTACTCGTTTAATGGATAGATCCTCCGTACAATAACGTGCAATGTAGTCTGTACATTTCTTGATTTGCACGTCCGTTGTAATCTCTTCAAAATAACGTAGCGATATTCTATCATAAGGAGAGGTACGCCTAGCCTTACATGCTTCTTTATATGAATGATGTAATAGAAGTGGTTCCCGATAGATCGAACCTACCCCTATATATAGGTAAATTCCATATTCTTTTTCCAACGCTTGAATAGTATCAAGCATTTTATCCTCTCCTGCTTTCCAGTACCTTAAGGATACGTATTCATTAGGCACTTGAATCAACATGATTAAATGTTTTCGATAAGGGAGGAAAGATAATTGATGCCCTTGAAATCGTTTTCTAAGAAAATCTTGAATGATGGAAGAGGCATGCCAGCCTTCCTTCTCTCTTCTTGTAGGATTATTAACAAACCCTTGAATAAAACAAACCACATTAGGCACCGCTTTTCCTGGAAGAAAAGATCGTGATTCTATTAACTCTTCTTCCGTTGTTACATCCCCTGACATTAATCTACGTAAAAATGCTTCTTGAAAAGGTTGAGTGTTGCGGTCTGTAGGTTGTTCATGATGAATCTGCTTAAAAAGTTCATCCTCTTCCATTAATCTATCACTAACATTGGTAAGCTCTTGAATCGCTCTTTTTATTGTACGAAGAAAAATATGTTTTTTTACCGATTTCACTAACAAATGGTTTAGTTTAAACTCAACAGCTAATGGTGACGTATATAGTAGAGTTGGATCAAGTAGTGGAATTATCCTACATTCTTTATTCTTTTTACGAAATCTATGTATTTTTACCCAGTCGAGCCATTTGCTAACTTCAACAACCGCAATATGTACATGAAGATGATTCAATTCTGTTTCTACTATTACACAATCTTCTTTAAATTCTTCTGTAATCCATTGTGCCAATGTTTCATACTCTATTCGGTCTTCTACTGCTAGACTAATTGAATACATCTCTTTTCCCTCCTGACTCCCTTTGATGTGGTAAATTACAAAGTTATCCTTATACAAATTATAGAATAAAAATTAGATAATATTAAATATTTGTATTTTTCTGATATTTTATTGTAAGGTAAACGCTACCATTTTGGCGTACAATCAATTTTATAATAATTTTGGCCGTGCTTAAGGAGGGAAATAGGAAGCGGCTATAGTCATAACACTTTAAAGGGGGAAGTATTCATATGGCTGGGGAGTATACTGAGTACGATTATGTAGAGGCAGGTACAATAGACGTTAGTGAACTCGAACCACTTGATCCAGAAACAAGAAGGATTATGAAAGGTGAATTTGGTACTGGAATTAAACTTACGGTCTTTTATTATATTTTTATTCTCTCTATTCCTATACTAAATTGGTTTGCAAGTGAATTTATGTTTTCCCGTATGTGGGGCGGTATGACATACAGTTGGTTTTTCACCAGTGTTGTAGCGATGGCAATGGCCTTCATTATTGCCTATATTCATACTAGTCTTTATGAGAAACGTTTACAAAAGAACCACGACTCAGGCCAATCAACTACCTCTTCTGAAGAAAGGAGAATCATGTAATGGCCACTTTACTTGAACCTAAATTTCTTTTAACCTGTATCCTTATGGGAACAATCGTATATATTACCTATCTAACCAAAAGAAATGCAACAGCTTCTGATTACTTTGTTGGCGGAAGAAGCTTCGGATGGTTTACAAATGGTTCAGCCATCGGAGGAGATTATTTAAGTGCTGCTACCTTCCTTGGTATTGCTGGTCTAACTTATCAGCTTGGTTACGATGGCGCTTACTATGCATTCTGTTTCTCTATTGGTCTTACACTTCTAGCTATATTTGTGGCAGGGCCACTTCGCCGATTTGGTGCTTATACTGTAGCTGACTTTTTAGCTTACCGCTTTCACAGTAAACGTGCACGTCTAGCAGCAGTTGCGGTCGTTTTAGCCATTTCCGGCTTCTATGCAGCTCCTCAATTACTAGGTGCCGCGCAAATTTTAAGTATGTTCTTTGGAACAAGTTATGAATTTGGGATCATCTTTACTTGTTCTGTTATGATTTTCTATGTTGGTGTAGGTGGAATGAAAGGTACTACTCTTAACCAAGCACTTGAGTTATGGATTCGTCTTGGAGCTTTCTTACTTATGGTAGGAGCAGCGATCTACGGCGGACTTCACTATCAAGAAATTTTAGCAGCTATCAATGAATTCAAAGGTAGTATCACTGGCACGGCAGACTTCACTGCTGACGGAAAAGATATTCCGTTCGACGGCTCTATTTGGACTGGTACAGGAAACTACTTCCCATCTTTCTGGCAAACAATCTCTATGACAATCGGACTTTCACTTGGAACTATTGGTCTTCCTCACATCTTGCTTCGCTTCTATACTAATCCAAGTGCAAAAGCTGCTCGTAAATCTGCTCTTATGGCTATCGGTATTGCAAGTGTGTTCTTCTTCTTCGCCGTTTATCTTGGAGTAGTTGGACGTTCTATCTTCTTAAGCGGTGATGCAGATCCAGCAGTAATGAAAGATTTAATTGCTGGTGGTAATAACATGGTTATTCCATCTACTGCACAAGCTCTTGGTGGAGAATGGTTACTTGGACTAGTTATAGCTGGTGCATTCGCAGCAGTATTCTCAAACCTTTCTGGATTATTCATTGCAAGTTCTGGTGCACTAGCACATGATTTATATGCTTCTTTCTTCCGTAAAAACATTACTGAAAAAGAACGCGTAATTGCAGGGAAAGTTTCTATCATCTTCCTTGGAATTTTATACGGTGCCCTAGGTCTTATGGTAAAAGAAGCTTCTATCGGACACTTAGTTGCACTAGCATTCACTGTAGCAGCAAGTACGTTTACTCCAGTATTTATCTTAGGTATTTGGTGGAGAGGTATGACAGAAAAAGGAGCAATTGCAGGTCTTGTTATCGGACTTCTAGCTTCTATGTACATGATTTTCTTCAAAACAACTTTACCTGAGTTCTTACAGTTTAATGTACCAGGCTTAATTACAGTACCAATCGGATTCTTATCTGTATACATTGTATCTAAACTTGACCGCAAAGTTCCTTCTGACGTAAATGAGTTTATGAAGAAGGTTCACTCTAAAGAGTCAGAGGCGGCATAATTGGTAAGAAAAGTGTAACAGAATGATTAAAGGGAGAACACTTCAGCGTGTTCTCCCTTTTTGGCGCATATTTTTATAAATCAATTAGATCATTCTGCGGTAATTCTATCCGAAAATGAGTGCCATTTATTGAGCTGTTCATGATCTTAATATCCCCTCTATGCTCAAACAATATCTTTTTCACAAAAGGGAGACCCATACCCATTCCGGAACCTTTCGTTGATACAAAAGGATCAAAAATGTTTTGCCAGTCACTTACGGGAATCCCATGTCCCGTATCCTTTATATGGACAAAGAGACTTTCCTTTTCGATATCCGTTTCAATTGAAATCTCCCGACTTTGAGCTTCGGCACTATTTTTAATTAAATTGATAAACACTTGCTGTATATAGGATCGATTCACATACGCTAGCAAGATTGGATATTTGGTAGAAAATACAATATTTAGATTATCTTGGTTAACCAAGGTTTTGGAAAAATCAATTGAATCCTGAATAATCTGATTCAAATTTTCCTTTTTAAACCCGATGCTTGAAGATTTAATATATTCTTTATAGTTATTGGTCAACTCTTCCATCTGATTTACAGCTTTATGGATATACTCTACTTTTTCTCTATCAGACTGATTCATGGTTGTTGAACTGTTTAACAATTGGTTAAACCCTTTAATTACCTGAGTGTTATTATGAACCTCATGAACTAAGCTTCCAACCAAATTACCGGTAAAATCCAATTTCTTTTGTCTCTCGGATAGTTCCTTATACTTCAGAGTAATATGGAGATTCATTTTTAAGAAAGAAGTAGTAATCATAACTGAAAATAGGACAACTGCTAGACTACTTAAGATTGCTCCTGTACCCGGAAAGAAATTTATAAATCCTGAGATTAAGAAAAGGATGGAATAAAGAGCAAAATTCCTAAAAAAATCTTTTGTATACTTATTTTGGGTTGTCTTTGATAATAGAAAAATGACAATTAAGCAAAATAATAAACTCGCAATATGGAGTGTATAAATTAAGTTAAATGGTCCATACACAGGGAAATAGTAAGATGTTTCAGCCCAATCAATATATTTAATGCTAATCCCCTTTATACCAATTTCAGTCCAGTTGATCATATAAATAATCGTGGTCCAAATCAATAAAAGGAAAAGATTGATTTTAGTGAAAACTTTAGAGACTATTTTAGAAATATACTTTTTTCTGAAATCAATGGATTATTCTTAATAATTGTATAGGTTAGTAAGAATACAACTAGAACTGAATAAGTTGGAGCAAATCTTAAAAGTTTAAAAATGAATAAAATCCATTTTTCATCCATTAACTCTTTAAAATATAATATCCCTATCATGACTTGCCATAAACCGATTAAAACCATGTAAATGAAAAGGGCGGTTGACAGCTCTGACCCTTTGAACATTTTGCTAGTACTTGCAGCTAAAACCATGGGAATAATCCCAATAGTACAAATTAGTATTCCTATTATCATTAAGATGTTCACTCCACCGATTTCTAAAGTTCTCTATAAGATTAATGCAATTTGTCCACTATGTAAAACGTATATTTCCACTAACAACAAGGACTATTTTACTACAAACCTTGACATTTATACATAGAAAAAAAGCCAAGCATAATCTTGGCTTTAAGTTAACGAATTATTTATCAAGATTTAAAAATGCTACCTTGTTTAAGATAGCATTCTAACTGTTTAATTTACGTCCCACAAAAAGTTTGGTAAGGCTGATTCTTCTCGGTAGGTAATGTGCAATAAGCCGCTTGTTCTGGAGAATAAGAATAAGGATCTGATAAAACTTTTAAAAGCCTTTTCATTACTTCAAAGTCTCCTTGGACTGCTGCTTCCAATGCTTCTTCCACGCGATGATTTCGAGGAATAACTCCTGGATTATGTCTTTTCATTAGCTGTTGAGAAGATTCTTTAGACTCTTGCTGTCTACCAAGCCTTGCATACCACTTCTCTTGCCACTGTTTGAAGTCTGATGTTTCAAACCATTCCATTCCTTCATATCTGTTCAATGTTAGCGCACGGAATGTATTCGTAAAATCTGCTTTGTTTTTGTGCATCATATCAAGAAGGTTTTCAATTAGAGATTGATCTTCTTTTTCTTCATTAAATAAACCTAGTTTTGCCCTCATGCCTACAAGCCAATTGGACTTAAATAAATCCGGGTACTTCGAAATTTGTTCTTGTGCTATATCTACAGCTTTATCCTGGTCCTCATGAAGCAAAGGTAATATAGATTCTGCAAAGCGCGCAAGGTTCCATCCACCAATCGGAGGTTGATTTCCATATGCATAACGCCCCTGTACATCGATTGAGCTGAATACCGTTTCCGGGTTATACTCATCCATGAAAGCGCACGGACCATAATCAATCGTTTCACCGCTAATAGTCATGTTATCTGTATTCATAACACCGTGGATAAACCCAACGAGTTGCCACTTGGAAATGAGTAAGGCTTGGCGTTTAATGACTTCCTTAAGCAAGGATAAATATCGGTGTTCGGCAGAATGAATGTCAGGGTAATGACGTTGTATAGCGTAATCAGCTAGTGCTTTTAGCTCTTCAACCGAACCCCAATTTGCTGCGTATTGGAAGGTTCCAACACGAAGATGGCTAGCCGCCACACGAGTTAAGATGGCTCCTGGTAATATGGTCTCCCGGTAAACTTTCTCTCCTGTCGATACCACAGCTAAGCTACGTGTAGTGGGAATGCCTAGCGCGTGCATCGCTTCACTAATAATATATTCTCTCAACATAGGTCCAAGAGCTGCTCGCCCATCTCCTCGCCTTGAGTAAGGAGTTTGACCAGGTCCCTTTAACTGAATATCAACTCGCTCACCTTTAGGTGTTATCTGCTCCCCAATTAAAATTGCCCTTCCGTCTCCTAATTTAGTAAAGTGCCCAAATTGATGTCCAGCATAGGCTTGGGCAAGTGGAGAGGCACCTTCAGGTAACTCATTTCCTGCAAACATAGCAACTGCTTCATCACTTATTAGCTCGTTTGCCTGCAACCCAAGTGATGTCGCCAACTGCTCATTAAGTATAATTAACTCTGGTGATTGAACAGGAGTTGGTTCTACATTAGTAAAAAATATTTCTGGTAAGCGATTGTAACTATTGTCAAAATTCCACCCGGCTTTTGTCATCATATCCCCCTTTTCATTCGTTTTCTATGTAATATTTCTGTTAAACAGTGTTAGTTTCTACTGATGTCAATTGATTATACCATTTCTACTTTCGACCAACTTAATAACACTGCTCCTATTGAATCAATGAATTTATTTAAACATAGTTGCATCTTTTATGTTTCCGTTTAAAATAAATACATAAATCAAAACTGTAAAATTGCATTAGATATGTTGAAAGGATCGGATTACATGATTAGTAAAGCAGATGTAATAGAAAGATTAGGCTCTATGATAGGAAAAGAACTGACAAGCCAGAACCTTCATGAAGCATTGTTCTGTGAAGCAAAACATAAAAAAATTCTACGTCGTTTTAGCTTTGGTACACACACATATGTTCAATATAAAGTTCAAATAGATAAAGACACACAAAAGCCGGCAGCTGTCGACATCACCATACCCGGTAATCCAAACACATTTAGAGTCGGCCTTGTAGAAGAAAACGGTCAATTAATCATCAACTCAGAACCAAGAATCAATTTTTCATACTTAAGCTAACGGGACACAGGGACATTGTCCCTTTTTCTTTAGTTTATATTGATTATTTACTAGAAAATTACTTATACTAAAAAAACTGCCCCTCCATTCATAACGGGACAGTTGTCTAGATATATACATCATTTGATATCTACTAATATAAAACATTGATCATCAATGTTTTCTATGTGTTTTTCTTCACATTTTAATGCTTTTATGATAAGTTTTCGCACATCCTCCACTGATTTCGAGCGACTTTCTTGTAAAATCTCCTTTAGTACTTTTAACTCCACTGTATCTGTTACACCATCTGTATATAGAAATAGCCTACCGCCCTTCTTATAGGAAAAGACATGCTTCTCAAACTCCATTCCTTCTAACAAGCCAAGGGGTGTGGTAGTAGAACGGAATTCCAGCATTTCTCCTTCTTGATCTAGCCAGATAGCGGAGGGGTGCCCGGCATTGATATATTCAATTTCTTCCTTTTCTGTATCTATCATCATATAAATGACCGTACAGTAGTGTGAGATTAGGTTGTCATTTTGAAATAATAGAAGTAAATGCTCATCTAGCTCATGCATTACAACATCAACAGGCACTCCTACAGAAATTAATTTTTGAAAGATTGACTGGAGGGACATAGTGACCAGTGCAGACGAAATACCATGACCCATTACATCTAAAATGATGACACCGTACCGATGCTTATCAATCTGGTATAGTCCATATATGTCTCCAGAAAGTTCTGTAGATGATTTATAGAAAGATGTAAAATTAATATGTTCATTTCTTAAAGGAGTGGGCAAAGACTTTTCCTGTATATTCTTTGCTAATTTTAGTTCCTTTGAAAGTCTATCTTGGTATTCCTGATTTTTAAAATTTAATTCTACTAATTCTTTCTGCTTAGCCTCAAGTGTGTGAAGGACCTTTCTCAATTCATCATTCGCCTTGTCTTTTGCATCCAAGGCTTCTTCTGCCATCTTTTTTGATTTAAGGATTTCTATCTCATATTCATTTCGCTTATACATCGGTATAAAAACACAGTCATTAATATTTTCTCTTCTAGTTGCATTGAGTAGAACTGGTATCTCATTTCCTTCCCTTGTTAGAAGGGATAAATACATTTCCTCTACTTTCTTTTCCAGTTTAATTAAAGGAAAGAAGTAGAATTGGTAGAAAGCCTTTGCTGGAACTGCTAAAACCGTATTAATATTTTTCCCCTTTAACTCCTTAAGCTCATATCCTAGTATGTTTAATAAGGTCTGATTGATAGCAAGTATGACTCCCTCATCATCTACTGATAGAAAGCCACAAGGTGCATGATTTAGTATAGAATCCATTTAGTCCGCACCAGTAGGTATGGTCTTATTGTTCAAGAATTGTCGGATATGACTAATCGTTTCGTCTGGATGGCTTAAATGAGGGCAGTGACCGGTTGCTTTCATGAGTGTGAATATACTATTATGCAGCTGCTGATGCACGTACTGCCCAACTTCATAGGAAGCAATAACATCTTGAGAGCACTGTAAAATGAGCGATGGTACAGAAACTTTTGAAAGGTCGCCTCTATTATCAGCAAAAAAGGTAGCTAGAGCAAATTGGCGAGCAATAATAGGATCAGTTGAACAGAAGCTCTCTTCTAGCTCTTCCGTTAGTTCTGGACGGTCTGAGTTATTCATAACCGTAGGAGCAAAAAACTTTGCCCAACCGATATAATTTCTTTCCATCATATCAATTAACCCTAATAATTCCTCCCGAGTGAAGCCCCCAATATAATTAGGTGGATCATTTAAATAACAAGGAGACGGTCCAACGAGTATTAAACGTTCAAAACGTTCCGGCTCTACTATAGAAGCAAGTGCTCCTATCATGCTTCCTACGGAGTGCCCCACAAAAATGACATCCTTTAAGTCTAGTGCTTCACAAATATCTATTACATCCTGTGCATAACCTGACAGATCTTTATATCTATTCGAGTCATAGGCTTGTATATCTGATTTTCCAGAACCAACATAATCAAACAGGATTACTTGATAATCTTCCTCAAAATCCTTTGCAACTGATCTCCACATCGTTTGATCACAGCCAAATCCATTCGCGAATAATATTGGCTGTTTGCCGTTCCCACTAATTTTTACATTATTTCGATAGATAATATTTTGAGTCATAGTAGGCTAATTCCCCTTTTTGTTGGTTCACAGTTGATTTTGTAATGAGTTCTTGTACCACTTGATGAAATATGATTTAACTATATATGAAAAACTATTAAAGTTGAGGAATTATAAGATATTGAAAAACAGGGACTGCTTAATGATAATAGTTCCCATTATGATTATATGCTTTATAAACAAACAAATGTAGTATTATATTTTTGTATTTGTCTATTTTTAATAAGCTACCTTATTTATCTACAAAAAGCCTATCTCATTCCATTGACGAGATAGGCTTTTTTAAACTTCTTCCTAAATAACAAAAACAAAATACCCGACAAATGAAAAACAAAGAACATACATGATTGGGTGTACTTCTCTACTCTTCTTCATGGCAATCATACTAATTGGGTATAATATAAAACCTAGGGCAATTCCAGTTGCTACACTAAAAGTTAATGGCATCATAATAATAGTGACAAAACTAGGGATGACTATATCGAAATTGCTCCAATTAATTCGACTAATTTCAGTTGCCATTAAGGCTCCAACAATAATGAGTGCTGGTGCTGTCACTTCCGGTGTAACAATGGCTAGTACAGGTGAGAAAAATAAAGAAATGGCAAAGCAAGCTGAAATGACGATGGATGTAAATCCTGTCCTTCCCCCCACCGCAATTCCTGCAGAAGATTCAACAAAGGAAGCGGTTGTAGACGTTCCTAAAACCGACCCTGCTACTGCTGACATCGAGTCTGCCAGGAGTGCTTTCCCTGCATTTGGAATTTCGTTATTTTTCATTAAACCAGCCTGACTAGCTACAGCTATTAGTGCACCTGCTGTATCGAAAAAGGCTACAAATAAAAAGGTAAAGATAACCGCTAATAGTTTAGGAGTAAAGATATCATCCAAATGGCTAAAAACTACCCCAAACGTAGGCTCCAAGCTTGGAATTTTTCCTACAATGGCTTTAGGTGTGTCAATAATTCCAAAAATGATACCAATGATGGTTGATACCACCATACCATAGAAGATACCGCCCTTTATTCCTTTATTTAATAGAATAATAGTAATGATAAATCCAGCTACAGCAAGCAATGTCGGGGCAGACTTTAAATTTCCAATCGATACAAAAGTTGCCTCATTCGAAATAACGATTCCGGCGTTTTTTAAACCGATAAATGCAACGAAAAATCCTATCCCTGCTGCAATTGCATGCTTTAAATCCTGTGGGATCACGTTAATAATCTTTTCCCTGATTTTAAGTAAACTTAAAATCATGAATAATACACCAGAAATAAATACCCCGGCTAATGCTGTTTCCCAAGGGATATTCATACCGATACATACCGTAAAGGTGAAAAAGGCATTAATCCCCATGCTTGGTGCAATTCCAATTGGGTAATTTGCAAGAAGTCCTATCAATAAGGAACCAATAATGGCTGACAAGGCCGTTGCTGTAAATACCGCTTCCTTGTCCATCCCCGTTTGACTTAGAATAATTGGGTTTACAACTAGAATATAAGCCATTGATAAAAACGTTGTGATTCCTGCAATGCTTTCCTGTTTATACGTTGTATTTCGTTCGGAAAATTGAAAGAAATTTTTCATGTTTGAGTTCCTCCGAATCTATTTGAATGCAAAAGATCCCCCGGTATCTACCGGAGGATCTACAAAGGGTAAAAAAGGCTAAAAAAGCCCCTTCTATTCCCCCTGTAGACAAGCCATTTACGGCAGCTTGGTAGAAACGTTCAAGCCATATTCTTGAACATATACAAGGTAATATTTTATTAAAATAATAAAGAGAATATTAACAAGGATGACGCATAGAGTCAATGGTAAAAGATATTTTCAGTTTATTAAGTTTTTGGACACAGTTTATACAAATATTTAAGTTTTCTGAAACCTATACACTACCTAAAGAGTATATATAGATACCAAATAAAAGGAGGTCTGATTATATGTATGTAGCTGAAATGATTGGATATGTTCTTGGGTTTATCGTTATCATAACTATAGGTTATTTCCTAATAATTCTTTTACCTTTACAGATTTTCAGACAAACTAAAAATATGAAGAAATGGATTAGGATTAGACTATCTCCGGAACAGAAACAGGTTAGAAAAAATGGTAAACTTCCTAGAAGGAATAAAAGGTCCCATCATTCTCCTGATTATAGTTCTTCTTGGTGGAGTGGTTCTTCTGATTCAAGCTTTGATGGTGGTGGCGACTGTGGTGGTGGCGGAGGAGACTAAAAAATTTCTCCATATATTTCCAACTCCTTGTTTATGAACTCTCAAAAACAGAAAACGTTTTCATTTAATTCTAAAAAATATAAATAATCAAAATATATTGACATAATATTTTCATGATGTTAAATTGTTAATCATATTAGAAAATCAATGACGAGAAGAGTAGACTAAGAGTCTTGTTCTAAAGAGAATCGGTAATGGTGAGAGCCGGTGTTCAAGTCTTATTTGAAAATCATCTCTGAGGTGCAAAGCTGAAAATAGTAAGCTTTGCCGGGTTTCCGCCGTTACAAGGATCACGTATGATGGTACGTTGACTGAGTGCCGTAGTTAAATTTTAATTTACTGCGGAATTAGGGTGGTAACGCGAGTTCAAGCTCGTCCCTTTTTATAGGGACGGGCTTTTTTGTTTTTCTAAAATAGAATACTGGAGTGATAAGAATGAAGAAGTTAGACGTTTTATTAATGGGCCTTATGTTATTTTCAATGTTTTTTGGAGCGGGAAACTTAATTTTCCCTCCTGTTTTAGGTACACAAGCAGGAACTTCTTTTTGGAGTGGAATGGCGGGATTTATTCTAACTGGTGTGGGGCTTCCATTTGCCGTTTTACTCGCTGTCTCACTCGTAAAAGATGGTGCACAAACCATCGGCAACCGTGTTCATCCAGTTTTTAGCACTGTGTTTATGGTAGTGGTTTATTTATCAATTGGTCCTTTCCTAGCCATTCCAAGGAATGCAAATGTTGCTTTTGAGATGGGAGTTAAACCCTTCCTAGGGTCATCAACTTTCACATTGCTTTTATTTTCAGTTGTATTTTTTTCCCTAGTTTTCCTAGTAAGCTTAAACCCTTCTCAAATGGAAAAATATATGGGTAGATGGATTTCTCCTGTATTGTTAGTAGCTATGGTAATTCTATGTACCATCGGCTTTACAAAATTAGATGGAAAACTTCAACCTCCAGTGGAGTCATACCAATCCAGTTCGTTTTCAACAGGCTTTATTGAAGGCTATAATACTATGGATGCACTTGCTGCTCTTGCATTTGGCATTGTTATCCTTTCTGCCATCAAGCAGCGCGGGGTTACTAATAAAAAACAGTTAATAAATTACACGCTAAAAGCGAGCCTAGTCGCAGGTGTGTTATTATCTCTTGTTTATGTTAGCTTAGGATTAATCGGCGGCAAAATGGCTAGTAGTGTTTCATATGAGAGCGGAACTGACCTTCTAACTGCAGCTTCTACTCTAATCCTCGGATCTAGCGGAAAAGTTTTACTTGGATTAATTTTCACCTTGGCATGTTTTACAACTGTTGTTGGTTTAACAGTAGCTTGTGGTCAATACTTCTCGAAGCTTCTTCCTAATATGAGCTATAAATTAGTAGTTACTGTAGTTACTTTAATCGGTTTTACTTTGTCAAACATGGGGTTGGCTCAGATTTTAAAAGTTTCAGTACCTTTCTTAGTAACCGCCTATCCATTAACCATTGTTTTAACCGTTTTGACTTTGTTCAGTCGCTTCTTCAAAAACACTCGTCCTGTTTACGGAAGTGCAATTCTTTTTACAGGTATATTTGCTGTAATTAGTGGTCTGAACACATTCGGTCTAGATTTAGGACCTATTCAAGGATTAAGAGAATACTTACCACTTGCTTCTTATGGTCTTGAGTGGGTTATCCCCGCCTTATTTGGAACGGGACTTGGAATGTTGCTAGGCTCCTTTAAAGCACCAAAATCTACTGCAGAATTAGTAGCAAAAAAAGCGTCATAACTATTAATCTTGCAATATCTTTTAGGATAAATAACACTTGTTCCTATACAGAAAAAGGCAATGGATAGTTAATCCATGCCTTTTTCTACACTCCGAACACTTGAACATTATTTCTTCCGTTTCTTTTTGCTTGATACAGTGCCTGGTCTGCTTCGTTTAATAAATCCCCTAACTTTACATTCTGATGGACTGCTACCCCAAAGCTAGCGGTAATATGTAAAGGCTGTTCACCCAGCTTCATCCTAGAAGTTGCTATTTCCTCACAGAGTACTTTAGCATACTCACTAGCCTCTTCTATTGAACTCTCAGGCATAGCAATGACAAACTCTTCCCCACCATATCTAGCAAAAATATATTCCTCTTTCATATAACTTTTACATACACCAACAATATGAATTAAAGCCTGATCACCTACTAAATGACCATAGGTATCATTTATCTTTTTAAAATGGTCGATATCAAACAGAATGATGGCTAGAGATTTATGTTCGTCGGCAAATTGACTGCATTTATCCATAAAAGCAGAACGATTAAGTACATTAGTTAAACCGTCCTTGCTAGCACGTTCCTTTAATTCTTCTCTTAAAATCATTTCCTTAGTTAAATCTGTAAAGACCAAAGCTCGTCCATCAATTAAATGGTCCTTTTTCAGAATGGGAAATACCCTAAACAATCCATAAATTGCCCGACCTTTATATACCCACTGAATTTCCTGTTCAATAACTTCGGTACGATCCTCACTCCACTCGGGCAGTGGAAAATCATTAAACTCTTCTTTCCAGGATGTATGAATGTCCTTACCGATAAAGGTTTTATTCAAGTTTGGAAATATCCCTTCAGCTGCAAGGTTGAAATCTACTATTTGGTCATGCGCATTTAAAACAATAACCGGGTCCCTCATATGACTAAATACTAAATCTTTAGCAATAGGTGCAACTTTAAACATTTTTGATTTGTAAATAGCAATTAAATAGATGGTCGATGTTATACACATAATAACAGGCACAGGGTCCATATTATGAGGAGTCGTTCCCATTAAATAAAGAAAAGATGAAGTCATAGGGATTAATAAAGCTGTAAACATAGCGATCACATGAAGCTTATAAGAACGATGGATTCTCCTACCATGCCAGATGAGAAGCACCAAAGCCGCTAATAGACTACCAAAAGTGTATCCTCCATGGATAATATAAAAAAAACCAATAGAAAACTCAGTAAGTAGGTAACCTTCCACCACTTTAACAGTTAAAGACTTATAAAATAGATGATGCAACTGATTTGTCCAAACAACTAAAACAGTTAGTACTGGAATAATAAAAAGACCAGTCAGCAACTTCTTTGTAAAAAAGCGATCCAGACCTGTAAATTGCATAACTAGTACTATGTATAGTGGTCCTATAAAAGGAAGTCCTACGTATTGAATTCTTGTCATCCATTCAATTTCCTCTAGCGAAGTACTAGATAAACAAAAAGCGTAGCCAAAAATATAAAAAGCGGAGGTAATATTAATCCATATGAAGGTTTTTCTTCCCGAAAAACTATGTTTGTTGAAAAATACTAAAATCGCTAATAATGTACTTAATACACCAGAAACCGAAACTAATACAATATAGTTAAAAATAAATGTGTTCATCTATGGCCCCTTTAAACCCTGTCATATAAAAAGCATCTTTGATTGCTATCATTATATTATGTTGTTAAATAGACTGCTATCATTTTTGAATAGACATTTCTTTATTTGTTACAAATTAGAAACTTATGCACTTTTCCACAGAAAGGTGCATAGTTTTCAAATATAAAAAAAATAAAAAATGTGGATAACCTTAAAACAAAGGGTTTATCCACATTTTTATACACATATTATCTAAACATCCATCGATTGAGTCGTATTTCGGCGTGTTCGATTTCGGATGAACTCATCAAACATCCCTGTTCCAAATATAACCCCAATCACAATAAGTATAAAGCCAATTAACTGTTCAACCACAATCATTTCTCCAAGGAACAAGGCTGATCCGAGCAAGGAGAAAAACGTTGAGAGATTAATAAAAATGGCTGTTGAGCCAGCACCTAATTGTTGTATTGCGTAATTATATAACATATGCCCTAGCCCAGTAGCAAAAATAGCCGAAACTAATAAGATTATCCACACATAAAATGGCTGATTTAATTTATAGGACTCCACTGGGTCAATCCAGAAACTTACTCCTATCATCATTAATGAACCAAAAATCAACATGATTCCAGTCATTTGTCTAGAATCAAGGTTATTGGTTAGCTTTTTTATTAAAATAAAGCTAATAGCTTGTGTAATAACAGCACCAAATATATATAGGTCACCGATAGAAAAACCAGAAACAGGTCCATTTCCATTTAAAATAACAAAATAAACCCCGCTTAAAGCAATTAAAATCCCTACAGACTTCAAAATCGTTAAAGCTTCCTTTAGAAAAATCATCGCAAAAATGGAAGTAGACAACGGAATTAAACCTAATATTAATCCCGCATTCGAAGCCGTTGTGGTCGTTAAACCGACTGCTAAACAAAGGTGATGGCCCAAAACACCAAATAAAGCAGTTACGAAGATTCCTATTATATTTTTTCGAGAAACTCGTTCCATTTTTTTTAACTTAAAAAGTAGGATTAACACTACTACACCTGCTAGCAAAACACGTATACCCTGTATAAAAACTGGGGGAAAATTCATGACCAAAATCTTTATAGCTGTAACATTGAATCCCCATACCATCATAAGAAATACTAACAAGCTGTATAATAATCCTTTTCCCAAACATAACCCTTCTTTCGTAAAGTACGTATCTACCTCTCTCTCATCAAGATTAATTCAAAACAAGGGATACTGCAATCCTCTAAATAATTAAAGTTATATATAAAAAGATCCTATTCTGTCCACTCTTCCCTTTTTATTCTTCTACCTTCCTCAGAAGAAGTTCGTACCAATTCAATCATTCGAGTCACTTTAAGAGCTTCTTCTAAAGAAACAACAGGCTCACTAGCTGATAATCCTTCGGCAAGTAATGAGAAGAAATCGTCATATCCTCCAGCCTGTATTGTAATCTCTTTCGCTTCTTCTATGTGTAGTGTTCCAACCTCTTTTACTTTTCCTTTATAGAAAGTACCGTCTATTAGTTGGGCTTCTTGGTTATCTAATCCATACTTTACAAAACTGCCTTTGGTACCATGTAATTCAAACCTTGGATATGTGGAATTGATGAATGAACTGGAACGTAAATATACACGCTTTTCACCATAATGGAACACGATTAAAAAGCCATCATCTGTTTGAGCATTCTCTCGTTGTGTCAATACTTCAGCATATAATGAATCTGGTTCACCGAATAAATTCAGTGCTTGGTCAATTAGGTGGGAACCTAAATCGTATAGGACACCGGAACCTGGCCCTGGTTGCTCTCTCCAACGATCACGAATAACTGGTCGGAAACGATCAAAACGTGATTCAAGAACCTTCCAATCTCCTAGCGTTTTTTCCTTTAAAAGTTTTTGGATAGTTAAAAAATCACCATCCCATCGACGGTTTTGATGTACAGACACGACAGATCTGCTATTCTTCAGGAGTGTTATTAACTCTCCCCCTTCTTCCACTGTTAAAAACGCTGGCTTTTCCACAAGTACATCTTTTCCGGCCTGAATGCACTGTTTTAGCATATTAAAATGCATATCAGATGGAGTTGTAATAATATATAAGGTTGCATTACTTTGCGAAAGTGCCTCATCTAATGTTGAATATACTGGTACATTTCTAACATCTTGATGTTCCTTTGACGCTCCTGAACTAGAAACTATTCCCACAACTTCATATTTAGTAGACTGAACTAAATGAGGTAAATGAAACACTTTTGCTGCAAAACCAAACCCAACAAGTACTGTTTTTATCACAAAAAAAACCTCCTTATTATTAACTCTTCCCATTCAATGTAATACAATATTTCTTTATCACTTTTCTA
Source organism: Robertmurraya mangrovi (assembly GCF_034427655.1). Lineage (NCBI taxonomy): Bacteria > Bacillati > Bacillota > Bacilli > Caryophanales > Bacillaceae > Robertmurraya > Robertmurraya mangrovi. The sequence goes on along the minus strand of NZ_JAXOFX010000015.1, from coordinate 44,466 downwards.
TATTTTTATAAACATCCTGCCTAGAATGAAAGCCATCAGCTATAATTGTTTCATCCATGTTGTTCTTATCGACTGCAATTGGTGGAAGGAGGAGAGATGGAATATCCAGTTTCCCGTTATTTATTTTTCGATCCGTTACAATAACTTCTCCTTTAGCCATTTGAACCGCTGCTGTTGCTGCTTCATAGGCCAATGTTCTAATAGGTTTGTAGATTGTCAATGTTTGAATACCTTCTACAATCCGTTGAGCTGCGGCTAAGTCTGCATCTTGGCCTGCAACTGGAATTTTTCCAGCAAGCCCTTGGGCAGCAAGAGCTTCTATAACACCACCGGCTGTACTATCGTTTGCAGCAATAATAGCATCTATTTCATTGTTATTAATCTTTAATGCAGCTTCCATATTTAGTCGTGCGTTTTCGGGACTCCAATTTTCAGTCCATTGGTCATAGACAACTTGTATGTCCCCCTTATCTATTAATGGCTGAAGAACGTTAAAGACTCCTTTTTTAATTAGATGTGCATTATTGTCTGTATTTGCCCCACCAATATACGCATACTTCCCTTTAGGCACTAGTTTTGTAATGGCCTTTGCTTGCAGTTCCCCAACTAATTCATTGTCAAAGGAAATATATAAATCTATAGAAGAGTTTTTAACTAGACGATCATAAGAAATAACTTTAATGCCAGCAGAGTGAGCCTTTTTAACAATGGTAGCTACAGCCTCAGCGTTATGTGGAACGATAACAAGAAGGTCAATTCCTTCACTTATTAACGTTTCAGCTTGAACAATTTGGAGTGCATCGTCTCCCTTTGCTTCCCGTATCACCACTTCTGTCCCTAAATCCTCCACCGCCTGTTTAAATAAATCTCGATCCTTTGGCCATCGCTCCTCTTCTAGTGTATCCATCGAAAAACCAATTTTAATCTTCTCTTCTATCACCGTATCTTCTTCTTGTAAGGGTTCTCTACTCTCTATAGGGTTTGGGGCGAATTTCCCTTCACAGGCTGTCAAAAATAATAGTATAAAAATAACATGTAGGAGTCCTAATTTACTGAGCTTTCTTGCCACCGCCTTCTGTCCCCCTTCGTCTACTAGCTTCTATGTATCTTTTAAACCAAGAAGTTTTTTACGATACTCTCTCGGTGTGACATTACACATTTTTTTAAACACTTTGCTAAAGTAGTTTGGTTCGTGATATCCTACTTCAATGGTAATTTCCTTAATACTCTTTTCTGGGTCTGCTAACATTTTCTTTGCCTTATCTATACGGCATACAGTTAGATAATCAATGTAATTAATCCCAAGTTTCTCTTTGAACATTTTACTAATGTAAATAGGACTTAGCCCTACTTTATTACTTAGTGTCTCAAGAGAAATATTTTGTTGAGAGTTTTCCATTATATATTGCTTAATTCGGTGTATTGTATCCGCTTCCAAGTTTTCATAATGTTTATCATAAGAATGTTTCATCACTTTCAGTAGATTTGTTGTCTCAGATCGTAACTGACGGAAATTTGAGATTTTATAAGTGTAAATTGGAGTGGCTGTTTCAATCCCCATATCACTCAAAATTGACCAAATTGTCCATAATCCTTTTAACACTAATGACTCTGCGTGTTGCATATCAAGCCCTTCTATCTCGTAGGCTTGAATAATTTGGCTGATGTTCGATTTGACTTGGTCCCACTGCCCAAGGCGCACTTGTTCAGAGAAATCTTTCTTTAGGAACTTCGCCAATTGTTGGCTGTCCTTTTCGTTTAATACCGGTACATCTTGGTAAAAACGATATTTTACAGAAAGTGTCGTATTACTGGATGCAATAATCGCTTCTTGATAAGATGGTCGAATTTGCTCTAATGAATTACATACATTTCCTATTCCGACAAACCAACCAGATTTTTGTTCAGACTTCCCCACTGATAAAATTTCTCTTGCTAAAGAAACTGCTTGAGTTCGGTAGGAATGTCCCTCTCCTCGAAAAATGATGATTGGTACCTGTCCATCGTAAAGGGCACCCATCCATCCACTTCTTGTTTTTCTCACTTTCTCTTTAATTTGAGAGTAAAGATACTCCAATCCATCCGGTACAATCACATTCATGACAAACACTTCACTAGTTGAATGTTTATCTAGCATCTCCATCAACATATTGAGGTGCACTTCATGTACATGATCAAAAAGCAATTGAGTTACAACATCCGTTTCGGCAAGTGCTAACGTCTTTTGAAGCATTTCCCTTTGCATGTTGCTTTCTAATAAAAGTTCCCTCTCGTCTTCTATTTCTTTAAGAACTTTACCGACCGTAGTTCTAATTTCACTAACCTTACTTGGCTTCAAAATATAATCCTTAGCTCCCAGTTTTAAAGCAGATTGAACATAATTAAACGTATCAAACGCTGTTACCATAATGAATTTCATTCGAGGAAAGTCCTCAAGAATTTTCTCAACCGCTTCCAGTCCATTCATACCAGGCATCTGAATATCCATTAATACTAAATCTGGTCTAAAACTTGCTGCCATTTCTACCGCTTTATTCCCATTATTGGCTTGTTCAATGATAAGTTCCGGAAATGACCTATTTAGAATAGCCTTCATTCCTTCACGTTCTATTTGTTCATCATCCACTATTAAGAGCTTTATCATATTTCTCACCTCTTTTTTTAGGTATTTTTAAAAGAACCGTTGTACCGATTTCTAGCGCACTTTCAATGGCAATGACGTCATCCCTTTCATAGAATAGACGCAACCGCTTCACTACATTACTAAATCCTATTCCTGTTGAGTGTCCTTCAGATTGCACCTGACGTTCATTCAAAATTTGCGTAATTTTTTCTTCTTGCATGCCTATTCCGTCATCTGCAATTTCCACTATTACAAAGTGTGACTCATTTTTAACTCGGATAGTAATAACACCGCCATCCACTCTTGGCTCCACTGCATAAATGACAGCATTCTCGATAATTGGCTGGAGGGTCAAAGCGGGAATTTCCACGTCTATACATGAGTAATCAATTTCTAACTTAAGTTGAAGACGGTCCGTAAATCTCGCTTTTTGAATTTCCATATATTGCTTTACAATCATTAATTCATCCCGCAATGTAACAGACCGGTCAATTTGCTTTAAATTGTATCGCAACAGGTCTGCGACACTAACAAGTAAGTCGCTAATTTCTTCCGACCCTTCTAAATATGCTTTCTTAGAAAGCGTGTTTAGAGTATTGAACAAAAAGTGTGGATTAATCTGACTTTGCAAACTACGAAAATGACTCTCCTGTAATAAAATTTTATTCTGCTGCAGCTCGTACTCCAGCTTTGCCGTTTCCTTAATCTGTTGAATTAAATTATTAATATTTGAACGCATATGATCAAATGTCTTAGCTAGAAAGGCAATTTCATCATTCGTCTTAACCGTAATCCCTTTATCAAATCTACCTTTCGATAACTCACTAGCAGCCTCTGTTAGTTGCTGAACCGGTCTCGTGATACTCAAAGAAAACCAATAAGTAACCAGTAATAGTAATAAGGAGGTTAAAAGAATCATCCATATACCAAGCTTCACTAATTCAATTGAATGCTCCATAATGCCACGATAAAAAGGCTCATGTGTTTTTAGCTCCATATCAATTAGCGTGAGTGTCATCTCGGAAATATAATTGCCAATGCGGGTTGTTTCTGCGAGATCCTTTACCGCGGCCTCGGATTCTCGTTCAAGCCCTATTAGCCTATCGGTTGTTTCAATTAAACTATCCATTAGATTAATATAGTTCGTTAAAGTAAAATGGTTCTCTACATTTCTTACTTTAAATACCTCATATTTTGCGGAACCCAATACTTTTTTGCTAAGCTCTAATTTCTCTAAGTTATCTATTGTAGGATGAATCATGTAGTTATTTAAATCTGTAATCACTTGATTACTAGATCTCGAAACATCATTCAATATTAAGTAACGGTTTAATATTTCATTATATTTTACTTGTGTTTTATAATTGTAGAACGTTAATGTAATCCAAATGATAGACATAATGACAATGACAACGGTTGTTAGTATTAATATTTTCTTTCGAATACTAATCATTTCTTTTCGTCCTTCAATATTTGAATATTAGTGAAGTAACCATTAATATCAAGGGGAACTGTCTCCCCATTTAACCACTTAATCAGTTGCTGTACACTAATTTCACCCATCTTTTCCGGATCCTGCTTAAGGACACCGTCAATTTTCCCTTCAGCTAAAAGAGGTAGTGAATCTGGACCATCATCAAATGTATAAATAAAATAAGGATCAACTTGAGATCGTTTGCTTATCTCTTGCACCATTGGACCGATCATATTTGCGTTTAAAGCAATAAAAGCATCCACATCTGGCATTTCATTTAATACGCCTCTCATAGTAGCAATGACTTGATCTCTTGATTCGGATGTTTTAGCATGTAACATCTTAATACCTGGATACTTACTCAAAGCATGTTTAATACCATTTAATCTTTCTTGCTGGTAATATTCTTGCTGACTATCATAAACGAGTACCACGTTCCCTTTTACTCCCATATCATGTAAAAGCTGCGACGCAATTAAGTTTCCAGCTTGGAATTGATTAGAACCTACGTATGTTCTTCTCAGACTCTCTTTCATTGGCACATCATTGGCTACAGTTACAATCGGGATTCCGTAAAACGCAGCTTTCACTTTCGTAAGTTCTTTAAATTCATTTGTATCAAACCCTTGAATAATAATCCCATCCATTTTTGAATGAATAGCAAGCTCCAACTTTTTCAAAAATTCCTCTGGATTATTACTGTAACTTCCCCAAATTTCAAGGCTTGCTCCCTCTTTTTCTGCTTGTTCAGCTGCCCCTTTACTTACTTTATTCCAAAACGTTGTATCCATATCTCTTGTAATAAAAACTAATCGATACCCAGTGTCAGTTACCTTTTTTGCTTTAGGCAACTCTAAATCATTACTAAATACAATGTTAGCGGTGACAAAAATCAGATAACAAAGAGAGACAAAGACTATTCCAAGTACAATATACATATATTTTTGCATGTTAGTATCTCTCCTTTCTCTCTTTATTACTTCATTAATAGTTAATTTGATTCTATCAGCCTAGCTATAAAACTGCATTATATTAATATAGGAAATTAAGCAAAAAGGCCTTCCCAATTCTTGATGGTGAAAGCCTTCTTGCTGCTATAGATAAATGAAGTAATAGTTAGTTTCCTTTTCTTCTCGTCATTACGTCGAAGATAACGGCTAAGGCTAATACGCCACCTTTAATCATATATTGATACGAAATTCCTACTCCGAGTAGGTTCATACCACTTGTTAAGGATGCCATTACGATAGCTCCGATGATGGCACCTGTTACTTTTCCTACTCCACCTGCTGCCGATACACCACCTACATAAGCTGCTGCAATAGCATCTAGCTCAAATAATGTTCCTGCCGTTGTAGTTGCTGCTTGTAAGCGAGATGTAAATAGAATACCTGATAATGCAGAAAGTAGTCCCATTGATCCAAAAACAATATACGTAATCTTATTAACATTAATACCACTTAAATGTGCCGCTTCAGGATTACTTCCTACTGCATAAACGTGTCTTCCAAGTACAGTCTTTGTTGTAAAGAAATGATAGACTAGGACAACTAATAAAATGATGATAACTGTCCAAGAGAAACCATTATAACCTGCTAAAATCCATGTGATAGCTGCGATGATGAGTGATACAAACAAAAGCTGCAGCATAAAAATCTGCTTTGAAACGACTTCAAAATTGTACTTTATTTTATTGCGACGATTAGAAATTGAACTATAAATGTAGAATACAATTCCTATTGCACCAATTAATAAAGATAATAAATGTAATCCACCTATTTGCATAAAAGAAGGAATATATCCATTCCCAATCGCATTGAACGCATCATTTTGCACAATAATCGTACCCGATTTTTCTGTTACTTGAATGATTGCACCGCGATAAATTAACCAACCAGCTAATGTGGCAACAAAGGCTGGGATTCCTACTTTTGCAACAAGAAAACCTGTAAATAGACCTGCAATCGTTCCAAGAATTAAAATGATTGGAATAACGATATAAACAGGTAAACCATACTGCATAAGTAAAATGGCTGCAATGGCCCCAAGGAATCCTGCTAAGAATCCAATGGATAAGTCAATATGTCGAATGACAATAACTAGCATTACACCTACAGCTAAAACCGCAATATATCCAGCAGAATCTAGTAAGTTACTAATATTTCGAGAGGAAATAAATAAGCCATCTGTTAAGATAGTAAAGATTAAAAATATGACAAATAAGGCAATGTACATTCCGTAATCACGAATATTTTTGCTTATCAACGTTTTAACGTCATTTATTAAAGTCATTGGTTTAGCCTCCTATTGTGTAGCAAGTTGCATAATTTTTTCTTGATCGGCTTCAGCTATTGGTAATTCGCCTTTAATTTCTCCTTCGGCCATGACATACACCCGGTCACTCATTCCCAATATTTCTCCAAGCTCAGACGAGATCATGATGATACTCATTCCTTCTTCAATCAGCTTGTTCATCACCGTATAAATCTCAAATTTTGCCCCTACATCAATACCGCGAGTAGGTTCATCTAGTATTAGGAGTTTAGGGCCAACAAACAGCCACTTACCTAACGAAACCTTTTGTTGGTTTCCACCGCTTAATTTTCCTACAAGCTGTTCCAAAGAGGCCGCTTTAATGTGTAACGATGTTTTAAAGCCGTTAGCTACTTTAATTTCTTCGTTATCATTTATGACTCCCTTAGAAGCAATCCCATGTAAATTTGCGGCGGATATATTGCTTTTAATGTCTTGCAATAAAAACAACCCATCCCCTTTTCGATCTTCCGTAACGTACGCAATTCCATCCTTAATTGCATCGCTTGGATGTTTCCATGCTTTTGGGACTTCATCCAATAACAAGTCACCCTGCAATTTATAAGATTTCGCATTACCGAAGATACTAAGAGCCAGTTCCGTTCGGCCAGAGCCCATTAAGCCTGCCAAACCAATGATTTCACCTTTTCTAACGTTTAGATTGGCATTCTTCACAACATGTCTGCCAAGCTTATGATCATAAGCGGACCAATTCTTTAACTCTAGCACCTTATCTCCAAATGCTTTCTTTGTCCGTTTTGGATAAATATCTTGAATTTCGCGCCCAACCATATTTTTTATGATCGTGTTTTCCGTTATTTCTCCTTTAGAAGCATCTAATGTTCCAATGGTTTGCCCGTCCCTTATAACGGTTGCACTATCGGCTATCGATATAACTTCCTTCAATTTATGAGAAATCATAATACAGGTAATTCCTTGTTTTCTGAGTCCATCAAGTAATCTTAATAAATTTTCACTGTCGTCCTCATTTAATGCTGCAGTCGGTTCATCGAGAATGAGAAGCTTTACATCTTTACTTAAAGCTTTAGCAATTTCAATCAACTGGCGCTTCCCAACACCCAAATCTTTCACGAGTGTCTCTGGGTTTACATCGAGGTTTACTTTTGCTAGTAGCTTTTTTGCTTCGACGATTGTTTCGTTCCAGTTAATTACTCCTCCCTGCTTAATTTCATTGCCAGCGAATATATTTTCATAAACGGTGAGATCCGGGAACAAAGCTAACTCTTGGTAAATAATAACAATACCAGTATTCACGCTGTCACTAATCTTATTAAATTGTTGTACTCTACCTTCGTAAACAATATCTCCTTCATAAGTTCCATAAGGATATACACCGCTAAGTACTTTCATTAATGTGGATTTTCCTGCCCCATTCTCCCCTACTAAACAGTGAATTTCACCCTTTTTTACTTTAAAATTGACATTGTCGAGCGCTTTGACTCCAGTAAACTCTTTTGATATCTGGTTCATCTCCAAAATATATTCGCTCATTCCGATTCCCTCCAAACAAAACAGCTATAATAATGGCGTGATAGTAACCAAGTATCATTACTATCACGCATGTTTATTTTTTATTTTTATAGTCCAGTGAACTCACTAGCTTCATAGTAACCAGAATCGATTAATTCTTTCTTCACATTCTCGTCATCTACAACAATTACATTTGTTTGTTTTGCTTTTACATCAACTTTTCCATTATTGTAAGAACCAGTAGTAGCAGGTGTTTTTCCATCGAGAACATCAATTGCCATACCAATTGCATCCGAAACTAATGTACGAACGTCTTTGAATACTGTCATTGATTGTTTACCGTCAATGATATATTGGATAGATGCTTTTTCAGCGTCTTGCCCTGTTACAATAAAGCTTGAAATATCTGAATCCGATCCGAAAACATCCGCAATTGAACGAGCTGTTCCATCATTTGGTGCTAAAATGGCAACGTCACCTTTTAAATTATCAGCTGCTGCTGTTAAGTGTGTTTGAGCTTTATTGATTGCTTCGTTTGGATCCCAGTTTGTTGTTACCTGACCTAAAATTTTCCCTAGCTCATCACGAGTTAGTTCTTGCTTATCCTTTAACGCTACTGCTTCACTAGAGTTAGCGATTACAAAAGTACCATCTGCGATTTTCGGTTGAAGTACTTTCCAAGCACCTTCGAAGAATAAGAATGCATTGTTATCAGAAGAAGCTCCTGCGTATAGGTATAGAGGAACATTTGTACCTTTTGCGTTGTCAATTAAATATTGACCTTGAGCAGCACCTACAGCCACACTGTCAAACGTTACATAATAATCTATAGCATCTGTTTCTGTAATTAATCGGTCATATGAGATAACTGTTACTCCTTCTTTCTTAGCTGCTTCTACTGCAGAACCAGCTGCCGCACCATCATGAGGAGCAATGATTAATACTTCAATTCCTTTGTTAAGTAGAGTTTCTACGTTTTCTTTTTCCTTTGCAGATGAACCTTGGCTAAACAAAATTTCTGTTGTATAGTCTGAGTCTGATAATGCATCTATAAAACGTTTTTCATCTTGTACCCATCTAGGCTCATCTTTTGTCGGTAATACAATACCTACACTAACTTTACTGCTACTACCACCAGTTGTACCGCTACAAGCTGCTAGCATACCAACTAAAACTGTCGCTACCATTAAAACGGAAAATAATCTCCATACCTTTTTCACTAAAGTTTCCCCCTTTGAATATATTAAATATTTGCTACAGTTCCATCTTATAGCGTTTCATACCTTTTGAAAGCGCTAACATATAGTAATCTTTTAATATTAAGTGTACTTTTTTATCCTTACTGGAAAATTCGCAAAAAAAAAGGGCTGTCCAATAAGTCATTATTAAAATGATTTATTGAACAGCCCTCGTTTTATTAGGCTATTGATAATTGAATTGTTCTAATAATTTCGTCCGTTGATTTCCGGTCCAGGCACTTGCTTTCCGCGGGGAGAAAGTCGAGCCTCCTCGCCGTGCCGTCTGTGGGGTCTCGACCTTTCCTCTGCATCCCGCTGGAGTCAAGTGCCTTCCCCTCCAATCACCTCAGTGCTTTATACTAAATAGAAAAGGAAGTGGAGAAAGAAATTCATTTTTCTCTTCTTCCTTTTCTTAGCTAGTTATTAGACAGCCCTTGTGTTTAACATAATTATTACTGGATGGCTAATTACTTAAACAAATCTAAAAAGAGTTGCCAAAATCCTTTTTCCTTTTCAGGTTTCTCTTTCTTTGTTTCTTTCTCTTCTATTTGAATACTTTCCGTTTTTATGACAAATTGAACAGAAGAAACTTTTTCGTTTTTAGAGGAAACAAAAGATACTGGTTCGAAGTCTGATTTATCATATTCCTGAATCATCTCATTTATTTCTTGTTGCATTTGTTCTGGTAAGTCCTTGGTTTCTTCATATAACTCATTCGTTCCATTACGAAGTTCGCCTACTCCTTTGTCCAATTCACCTGTTCCATCTGACAATCCAACAATTCCAGAATGGAGTTGATTATAAGAGGAGGATAATTGGCTAACCCCTTTTGTGTAACTTACTAAGACAGAGTGGAATTTACTGTAATTAGAAGCTAATTCCGCTATCCCTTTTTGCAATTCACCAAGCCCACTCATATCCATTCCCTCTAGTGATTCCGAAAGATCTTTTGAAATAGAAGTAAGTGTGCCACTCATGATTTTAACTGCTTCACTAGCTTGCTTTAGAGAAGGCTCTACTGCGTCAAAGGCTGGTTTTGTACTTAAAAAAGTCCCCTTCACTTTTTGGGCTGCTGCATAAGACTCTACTAGTTTATCTAGGACAGTGGAGTTAGCACCGCTCTTATACAAATCAGATATTTGTTCCTCTGTAAGTTGAGCGGTAGGGATTTCTTTTATTGCCTCGTCTAGTGCACGATAAGCAAGTGAGTAATTCTCTCTTAAAGCTGATAGACCATTAGCTGTTTCTGTAAGACCATTCGCTAATTGGGTTAGCCCTTTTGGTAGTTCATTTAAGCCTGTTAGTTCCATTTCTGTAGAATTACTAGATAAAGAATCATTGATGGTTACAAGTGCATCACCAATAGTACGGGAGGCACTAACGATTTCGGCCGATGCACCATCAAGCTGGTTTATTCCGCTTTTATATTGAGCTGAACCATCTTTTAAAGACAAGACACCATTATTTAACTTGATTACACCGTCTTTTAAGTCCGCAACGCCATTATTTAACTCTCCGATTGCATCTGATAAAGTCGACATATCTTCCGTCATACTATCCATTTCTGAAGTATCAATGGGAAGAGTTGAAGGAACAGCAGCTATTTCAATTCCTCGAAATTCAAAGTCGTCAACATCTGCCTCTACACTGAACTTCTCTTCTTGCCCAGGTAGTGCAGTAAATGTAATTTGTTTATCCTTACCCGCGTTCGCAACCATGCCACCTGGTGCTTCAATGTTGCTGTAACTATTCGGAAGTAAAAGAGAAACTTGCAATAGGTAGTTTTCATAAAATACTGTATCCATATTTTTATTAGCTGAAGTTTCAATGTTGATTTCAACATGACCTGTTTTTCCCGCAAGGGCTGATGGGTCAACTTCTCGCCCGTCTAGTGAATAGGAAACGGCAAATTCCCACGGCAGTTCAGAGTCTTCTTTCAAGTTTCCTTGATAATAAAATTTGCCTTCTGGGATATCCATTCGAACAGTTTGCCCGTCTAATTCCAGTGCAGACATATCAGATAAATTTTTAATAGTACTGTAATCTCCATAATCGAGGATTTCTCCAGCCAGCCTAACATCTAACGTATTTACAACATGAATCTTATCGATGCCACCGTTTGCTTTTAACGTCGCATACACCACTTCATCCTTTGAAGTAACTTTTCCTTCTACCTTTTGAGCTTCCACAAGGTTTGTTGTGTCAGCAGTAACGAGAAATGAAGGCAAGATTACTGTCATACACAACACAATTAGGAGTATTTGTTTTTTCCTCATCATCATTTCCCCTCATAAAATTTTGATTGATAGGTTGTTTTTTTAATAAGTTTATCGAACACCAACAGCATGGCTGGAAGTAAAAATACAACCATGATAAATGCCAGCAAAGCACCTCTTCCTAACAGAAGCCCTATAGATGAAACGATTGGATTAGAAGATGTAATCCATAAAATAAACCCTACACTCGATAAAATCGCTGCAGATATCGAAATGGAGAATGTTTTTTCATCCAATGTTATTATTATAGCTTTTAAGGGAGACATGTCTTTACGATGATGTTGATAAGCCTCAGTGAACAATATGGCATAATCCACTGTTGCCGCCAGCTGTACGGTACTAATGATTAAATATCCAACAAATACTAAGGGAGTATTTGTAAAATAAGGAATCGATAGATTGATCCAGACAGAAGATTGAATGGTAATGAGTAAGACTAGCGGAATAGAGATAGATTTAAAAGTTACCAGTAGCACAATTGCAATGGTCACGATTGTTAAAACATTAACAACTATGTTATCCCTTGTAACCGTATTTTTAATATCGTACAAAGTAACACTTTCTCCCAAACTAAGAGCCTTATCTCCATAAAACTTTGCAGCCGCTTCATCTACCCTTTGTACGATGGAAAAAGGTAAATCCCCTTCCGTACCTTGATTCGTATTAATAACAATTCGACTATAGTTTTTGGAATAAAACTCATTCGTAATCGATTCATCTAAATAGTCAGGTGGAATGACGGAGCCCACCATATTGACATAAGCAATAACGCTTGTAACATAGTCAAGGTCTTCTAATTCTTGGACGAGTTCTACCTCTTTTGCTACATTTCCTTTAGGAACTAAAAGTACAATAGGTGTCGTTTCTCCAAATGCCTCTTCTATTAAGATAAAATCACTTCCGGCACGGGTCGTTTCCGGTTGTACCCCAAGACCATATGTAAACGCCGTATTACTTTGTGCCAAAAAGCTAGGAAAGAGCAGAGCTAGAACAATCAATAAAGATGGAAATCTTAGTTTTACCACAAAATTTCCTATCCCAGCAAAACTTGGGACAAAACTTTTGTGCTGTGTTTTATCCATCCATTTATAAAAATACAAGGTTAATGCCGGTAAAAATACCATTACACTAATAAAACTAAGGACAATTCCTTTAACTAAATTTATTCCAAGGTCAGAGCCAATTTCAAAATTCATAAACGTCAGAGCAATGAATCCAAAGAAAGTAGTTGCTGCACTTGCCGTAATTGCAGGAAATGATTTTTTCATCGCTAGTTGCATGGCTTCTTCCGGATCATTAGTTTTCTTACGATAATCAGAGAAACTGTGTAGTAGAAAAACGGCATAATCAAGGGAAACGGCTAATTGTAGTATCGGAGCAACCGACTGGGTAACAAACGAGACTTCCCCTATAAAAATGTTCGTTCCTAAGTTAATCAGTACAGAAACTCCAATAGCCGTTAAGAAAAACAACGGTTCCACCCACGAATTGGTCGAGATTACAAGAATAAAAATAATGATGGGAACTAACAATATCGCTGCATATAAGGACTCAGTCCCGGCCATTTTTTGGGAGGAAGCTGTATTTATAGCTTCACCTGCAATGGCACCTTTCTCACCAATAAGTTCATAAATGGCATCGGTTATTTTCACCTCATCACCTGAACGTACACTAATGGAAAAAAGCGCATTTCCTTCCTTGTAATAAGCTTCTACGGTCTCCTCATCAGCCATTTCCAAAGGAGTTTTCAAATCGACTACATCATCTAACCAAATGACATCTGAAACACCGTCTATTGATGAAAGTTTTTCTTTGTAATGAAGCGCTTCCTGTAGAGATACGTCTTGAACCATGACCCTTGTATCTGGAACAGAAGCTGTAAATTCACTTTCCATAATCTTCATCGCTTTAGTGGAACTAGCATCTTCGGGCAAATAATCTACCATATTATAATTAACCGACACAAAGAACTGTGCCACTGCTGAGATTACCGTAAACAAAACAAACGCAATGACAACAGCTTTTTTATGTTTTAATATACGTGCTGCAATGCTGATCATTTTTCATCCTCTCTCTTAGGGACACAGGGACAGGTTCATTGGCCCAAAATTTGTTTAAATACATTTTTACTTTACCATTTTTTAGACACGGGTCAAAGGGATAGGTACATCATCCCATAATGAGTCGCTTTATAATAAACAGTCTATCAAATTTTACAAATATATAGAGAGAATAACGCAAGAACCTTCAGTTAACTCGTTTTTTTCGACTTAATTTACATTTAGGTAGGGCTTAAAACCTTTCCTCGTCTCTCTTTAATGACATAACAGACTAAGCTACACATGCCTTCCTTACAAAATTCCCTATAAAACAACAATTCCTGCTGTTATTTTCAACATTACCATGTTGTTAATTGCTAATTGATGGTAAAATAGTCCTGTGTGTTAATAAGAATTTTCTGAAAGTGGGGAGATTTAAAAACGTATTTTACCCAGCAAGAACGTAAGAAAAGCTCATCAGAAAATAAGTATATTTTTAATATCTATTAACTGGAGGATAAGAAATGTCTGACATTGAGTTGTTACATTCAAGAAATCGCCTATTAGTCAAACTTCTATGGTTTACATTCATTCTAGGGCTAGCTGTATGCCTAATGAATCAAGAAACGCTTAAAACCATAATGATTATGTTAGTTACAGGTTCTTCACTATGTATTGTGGTAACATTTTTGACATTAAAAAAGAAATTTACTAGAGGCATTATGTACTTAGTTGTATTACAGATGGCGATATTATCATTTTTATTTTTTATGAACGGAACTTCTATTACAACCTACTTAATGGTCTTTTTAAGTTTAGCTTATGCTTCGCTCTATCAAAACTATCGCCCTTTACTAGCTTCAGCTCTTATCGGACTCATATATACAAATGCATTCTTTTTTATTTTTCATGAAACAATCTTTACTGGAATGGAAGTAAATAACTTAGTAAACTTAAATCTTTACTATATATTGATTTCCACCTTATTAATTGTTCAAAGTGTTTTCAGTGAACGTCAACGAAAAGAAATGATTTCTGCACATGGAGAAGTTTTAGAAATAAAGAATAAACTCGAAGAAATGTACCCAAGTATTAAAGATAGTGTGGGTACCCTAGGTATGTTTGGATCAACATTACAAACAAATGTTGCCGCTACTAGAACCATTTCAAAAGAGATAACCACATCCTTTTCTGAAATTGCAATGGGCTTTGAAGGTCAAACAACTCATGTAAAAGAAATGAATGGAGCAATTCTTGATATTAACGATATTATTAGTTCTTCGACAGAGTCCGTAGTCAAAATGAAGTCAATCTCTAACGAAACAACGGAGAATATCGATTTTGCTAAAAATGGAATAAACACACTGACAAGTGACATGACTGAAGTAACCACTGCAATTGATCAGACAGTTACTATGATGGATGAACTTCAAAAGCAAACGGAACAAATTGGTCTTATTTTAACGACAATCAATGATATTTCTACTCAAACTAATTTATTAGCTTTAAATGCAGCTATCGAGGCTGCTAGAGCTGGCGAACATGGTAAAAGCTTTTCAGTCGTAGCGCAAGAAATTAGAAGCTTAGCAGAAAATTCACTTCAGTCAACTAAACAAATCGAAAATGTATTGAATACGATTCAACAGAAGACTAACCAATTAACCTCTAAAGTATATTTAGGGAAAGACGCAGTTACGAGAAGTGCTACTTCCTCAAAAAATGTAGAGCATTCCATTATCAAAATTACAGATAATGTCTATAGAATCCAGCAGCAAACAAATGAAGTTGAAAATACTAGTAATAAGCTTAAGAGTTCGTCTAGTCGTGTAGTTGAGGGAATAACTTTTATTACAACCAATTTAGAAAATACAAATTCTTCTATTGTTGAAATTCTTTCAGGTATTGAGGAGCAAGACAGTAGAATTGAACACATTGTAGAAAACTTTTCTAAACTTGACTCATTATCAAAAAGCTTAAACAATTTAATCCATTCTAATTAAATGAAGATAGACAAGTAAGCTAATATACTATTAAACAATAGAACGAGATGGAGCTAACCCCCACCTCGTTCTTTCTGGTTAAACAAATAGTCTGGGACAAGGTACCTGTCCCTAGTGTACCTCTGCTATAAATGTGAGCAGGAATAGTGCCGCGATTATATATAATGGGACAGATACTTCTTTTGCTTTACCTAATGCAAGCTTTACTAGCGGGTAGAAAATGAATCCGAATGCAATGCCGTGTGCAATGCTATACGAAAACGGAATCATGACAATCACTAAGAAAGCTGGAAAACCTTCGGAAAGATCTTGGAAATCAATTTGTTTCACGCTTTGTAGCATGAGTACTCCAATAATAATTAAGATTGGAGCAATCGCACTTCCAGGTATAATTTTCACGAAAGGAATCGCAAAAATGGAAAGCATAAATAAGCTTCCTGTGACAATTGCTGTTAGTCCAGTACGTCCTCCAGCAGCAATACCAGCTGTACTTTCAACAGTTGATACCGTCGGACTAGATCCGAAAAAGCCGCTCGTCAAAATGGATAGTCCATTGGCTTGGAAGGAACGTTTGAACTTTTCAGGGCGATTCATCATATTCAGGTGACCATTAATTAATCCAATGTTCTCAAATAAAAGAACCATGGTTAAAGAAAAGACGGCAACTAAAAACGTAAAGCTGCCAATCCTCTCGAAAGAAATAGCACCGAATAAAGAAGCATAGCTATCAAGAGAAAGAGAACTTGTTCCCATATCTTGAAAACTAATAACACCTAATAAAGCAGCTATTAGCGTACCAGCCATGATGCTAATTAAGAAATTAGCAGGTACATTACGCATAAATAAGAAAACAGCCAGTAAGATGGAAACAATGGTGGCTATAACAAAAGGATTCGTAACATCACCTAAAGCAAGTAGTGAGTTCTCTCCCTTTATAATAAGCCCGCCTTTTTCCAATCCAATTAGAGTTAAAAACAACCCTAACCCTACTGTTATCGCATGCTTTAAAGACTCAGGTATTACTTCTAGTAGTATTTGAGAAATACGCGTGAAGGAAACTGCCGTAACAATAATCCCCGATACTACTACAACCCCTAATGCTTCTTGCCAGGTTAATCCCATTGAATGAACAAGTGTATAAGTAAACATCGCGTTAATTCCCATACCGGGAACGAGAATGATAGGTGCATTTGCCCAAATCCCCATCAACCAACAGCCGATCATACATGTAATAATTGTTCCAATAATACCTGCTTCTAATGGAATACCTGCTTCTGCAAGAATCGTTGCATTAACAGCAATAATGTACACAATGGTAAAGAAAGAAATCAGTCCAGCAAGCAACTCTCGTTTGAAAGTCGTCTCATGTCCTGATAAATCAAAATAACCCTTTAGCCATTGAATCATCGTAACAAACCTTTATTCAGTTTCCCTCTCCCACCCGGCCTCAAAGGACCCACAAACTAGTATTATAAATGCGGAACTGAAAAAGGTAAACAAAAAAACACTATTCCGTTTACATTAATATATAAACGACTAACGCGACAACACTAGCCGTATGTAATTATTTACGTTCGATTCCAAAAACGTCGAGTAGTTATGGCAGCAACAAAATCATTTCCGAAGCTTGGATTGTTTGTAGCAAACACCACCCCAGCTAGATTATTATTCTCAGATGCTTGAATATAAGACTGAGCATTTGAGGCAACACCAATTGGCTTATAATGCTTATATGCTCCACTGATAAAATCAGCTACATATGCATCAAAAACTTCTTGATTCTTCGTCCGTCCCCCCACTACATATAGGGAATCATAAAGGACATTATGAGTAGAGGTAAACGTTTGATCAATTTTGAGTTTTGTACCATCGTTACCTATAACAGTGCCTAGCTTCTCGCTAACAAGTTCAACGAAGACCCCATTTTGTTGTAGGGTGTCTAAAACTAATTTAACCTCCGAACCGTTAAAATCATTTCCGATGAGAACTCCTACTTTTAAGGTATGTGGATAATGTGGTGTATTTGCTTGACTGACGGCCGGGGAGAAAGCCATTACGGGAACATGGTTTCCAGTTGGAGGATTGACCCCAACATTTTCGGCAATTGTAGTCGCCATTTCTTTATCCACATTTACATACATATCAACCACTTGTTGACGAACGGATTCATCTTTTACTTTTGCTAGTTCAAAGGTAAAAGCTTCAATAATATGCTGTTTCTCAACTGGGGACATGCTATTCCAAAATAACCGTGCATGTGAAAAGACATCTTTAAAAGACTCACTACTTGCCTTAACCTTACGCCCCTCTACTTTCTCTGGATAATGGACAAAGCCACCTTCCTCGGGTCGAGTAGGTCCAGGAGTATTATTGGCTATAGAGTTCTTAAAATAATTGACTTGATCCACATCGATTCGATATCTCATAAAGCTATCTCGTTGATTATTATGAAAAGGACAAAGAGATCTGTTGATTGGTAAATCTGGATAGTTTGATCCACCTAGACGGTGCTGTTGCGTGATTTTATAGGTGAAAGTCCTACCTTGCAATATAGGGTCATTGCTGAAGTTAATTCCCGGTACCAGATTGGTTACATCAAAAGCAACTTGCTCTGTTTCCGCAAAGAAATTATCTACATTTTTATTCAGTGTCATTTTTCCAATCTTCTCAACCGGTATTAATTCCTCCGGCCAAAGCTTTGTGGGATCTAAAACATCAAAATCATAGGCAAATTCGTTTTCTTCAGGTATCATCTGTACACCTAATTCAAATACCGGGTAAGCCCCACGCTCAATAGCATCCCGTAAATCGCGCCTGTGATAATCCGGGTCTAATCCACCAATCATTAACGCTTCCTCATTTAATAACGAATGAACTCCAAGAACCGGCTTCCAATGAAACTTTACAAAGTGTGACTTCCCTTGTTCATTGACAAACCGGAATGTGTTAATAGCAAACCCTTCCATCATTCGCCAACTTCTAGGTACTGCTCTGTCTGACATAGCCCACATAACAAAATGAGCGGACTCTTGGTTATTCGCAACGAAGTCCCAAAAATTATCGTGTGCTGCAGAGGCTGTTGGCATATCATTGTGGGGTTCTGGTTTAAGTGCATGCTGTGAATCAACAAACTTGAAGGCATCATGGATCACGAATATAGGAAATTGAAGTCCTAATAAATCGTAATTCCCTTCTTCTGTATAGAATTTAACTGCAAACCCACGTATATCTCTCGCCGTATCCATTGAACCTTTTCCTCCCTGAACGGTAGAAAAACGAACAAATACAGGAGTTTGGGTTCCAGAGTTTTGTAGAAAACCTGCTCTCGTATAATTTTCCATGGATTTATAGGTCTCAAATACGCCATGCACTCCAAAACCTCTTGCATGAACAACCCTTTCCGGTATCCGTTCCGTGTCAAAATGCATCTGTTTCTGAAAGAAATGAAAGTCCTCCATTAATACAGGACCACGATCTCCAGCCTTTAATGTATTCTCGGCATTTCCAACCTTTAACCCTTCATTAGTAGTTAATTTCTTGCCAGTGTTTTTTACACGAAACTGATCTAGCTGCTCCGTTTTTTTATTTTTAATATCTTTTCCTTTATCTCTCGATGATTGATCCATGTAATCACCTACCCTGACGTTTATGTTTAACCCACTCATATATATGTAACTTGAACGCTTATTATGAAATGAGCACTAAATGTGGCCAGGCACTACATAATAGAAAAAGACCACTTCCTCAGAAATGGCCTTACAAGCTATAGTTGATTTTCAAACTAATTACTTAAACTTAACCAATAATCTGTAACTAACTCAAGTTCATTGGTTAAAACTAGTTTCCTTTTATATAATTTATCAAGCTCTTCATAATCTGTTTGGTCGGAAGCCATTGACCTATCGATTTTTTCTATTTCTTCTTCTAGCCTTTCAATTTTGGATAGTGTCTTGGCAGCTTCTTTCTCCTCAGAATCACTTCTTTGCTTCTTCACTTTTTCAACTTTCTGGGCAGGTACTTTCTCTATCTGTTGAATTAACTTCTCTTTTTCCCCTTTATAATAATCATAGTTTCCAAGATAGCTTTTCAACTTATGATCCTCTAGTGCAATCAATCGCTCTCCAACTTTATTGATAAAATATCTATCGTGTGAAATAAAGAATATCGTACCTTGAAAGTCTTCTAATGCTGCCTCCAGAGTTTCAATTGAATCAATATCCAGATGGTTTGTTGGCTCATCGAGAATTAATAAATTAATATCCTGATATAACAGCATGGCAAGCTTTAACCTAATTCTCTCTCCCCCTGACAGATGCTTTACCTTTTTGAAAACACTACTTTTATAAAACATGAATTTGGAGAGATACTCACGAGCCTTACCTTCTACTATGGAAATATCCTCCCTAAATGTTTCCAGCACCGTAAATTCCTCATCTTTGAAGAAAATTTTCTGTGGTAAATAGGCCGCCATTACATTTGCGCCTAGTTCTACTACACCTTTATCTGGCTTTTCCTCACCTAAAAGCATTTTTAGGAAGGTAGTCTTTCCACTGCCGTTAGGACCAATCAGTCCCACTCTCTCCCCATACTGAACAATTAAATCAGCATTTTTCAAGATGGTCTTATCGTTAAAACTTTTTGATAGTCCAATTGCTTTAATTGTTTCCTTTCCGGATCGTTCTGCTACTTTTAATTCTAATCTCATATTTCGACGTTCAAAAATCGGCTTATCAATACGGTCCATTTTCTCGAGTTTCTTTTGTATACTTGCAGCTCTCTTAAAGAACTTATTATTGTCCGCTCTCATTGCCCAATCTCTCAGTTCTTTAACGGTGCCTTCCATACCTTTTATCTTTTTCTGTTGCTCTCGAAAATGTTCAAATTGAATGCGCATATTTTCTTCTTTTTGGCTAACAAATGCTGAATAGTTGCCTTTATAAGAAATCGATTCCATATCCTCTATTTCTACAATCTTAGTAACTACTTTATCGAGAAAATAACGGTCATGGGAAACGATTATAACAATTCCCTTATAACTTTTTAGGTAACCTTCTAGCCACTCGATAGCATCCATGTCTAAATGGTTGGTAGGCTCATCTAGTAATAGAATGTCCGGGTTATGAATTAATAGTTTTCCAAGGACAACTGTAGTTTTTTCACCGCCACTTAGTAGATCAAAGTCCTTGTCTAAAAAACTCTCTGAAAAATTAAGCCCTGTGCAAACCTTGCTTAGTTTCTCTTCACGTTCGTATCCACCTTTTACTTCAAATAACTGAACTAAGTCACTGTATTTATTTAAAGCCTTCTCCAGAGCTGTATCTTCTAATATTTTCATCTTTTCTTCTAATTCACGCATTTGATTTTCAATATGATCAACATCTTCAAAAGCCAGGTTGAGAACATCCACTACTTTGAGACCTTCTGGATAGACAGGCGTTTGTTCCAAATATGCCTTCGATGCGCCTCTCGGTAAATGAATAAGACCTTCGTCATATCCGTAGCTTGAAGTTTGCGGATACCCCGGATAATAATGCATTGGTTCAATTCCAGCAATTAACTTAAGAACGGTACTCTTTCCACTTCCGTTTGCGCCAACAATTCCTACCTTCTCCCCTTCATAAGCTTCAAAAGATATATTTTTAACCACCAGGGTAGCTTCCATGAATTTTTTAATGCCATTTAACTTTAGTTCTAACATTACGATTCCTTCTTTCATCCATAATTGAATGTTACACTTTTTATGGACAGGGCAAAGAAGACCTTCATTACTATGTGTTTCGCAGAGTTAATATATGACTTCATGTACGAAACAGCTTATAACTATTAAATTTTAAAATAAAAAAGACCATAAGAAGATGTTTTCTTCTTACAGTCTAAATAGTCATTGAATATAATTTAATAAGATAAACTATGTAAAAATGTGCAAATTTAAAAAAGCACATAGTTATACATAGATCACCCACCTTTTGGGTGAAAAATATAAATTATAATCTTAGGATATTAGTAAAGTAAGTTACCTTCTAAATTGCCATCATTCCATAAAGAGCATAACAAATAAACCTACAATCTATAGGCAAATGATTACTCATTACAAAATTCATATTAATTTTTAAATAAATTAATATATTAGCAATTAGTTGGTTCCATAAACTTACTTTCCCCCTTCGAAATTTTCTTTATTATCTCATCTTTTCATTTTTTTGTAAATATTAATTGGTGAAATTTATATTTCAACTACTATACAGTCATTTTCCAGCTAGATAAGGCTAACCAATCCTCCTGCTCCTTATAATCGGGCATGATTTTTCCAACTAGGCGCCAGAAAGATCGATCATGATTAAGATGTACTAAGTGGCACATCTCATGAACAACCACATAATCAATAACTTTAAGCGGTGCCATGGCGAGCCTCCAATTGAAGGTCAGCTGCTGTTTTGAATCGCATGTACCCCACGTACTTTGATTATCTGTTATACGAATCGAACGTGGCTTAACTTTAAAGTACCCTTGATAGATTTGAATTCTCTTTTCTACTAGACCTTTACACTGCTGATAATAAAATCTCTTCAAAGCCTGTTTTATTTTTTCATCATCTAACTGCTTCACATATATACGTAACTGGTCCCCTTCAAACACTACACGATCTTGAGTAATACTTGAGTCTGCTTGAATTTTTATAGGGTAAGCTCTTCCAAGATAAAGGAAGCTCTCGCCATGATCATAAACCTTTTCCTGCGGCCCGAGCATTCTATCTTTCTGTTCCTTTATCTTTTCTAGAATGAGATCCCATTTCTCCTCTAATAATTGAATCACTTTTCCCTCGGTTGTCCCTTTAGGAGCCTGAACTTCAACATTTCCATAACCATCTATTTTAATACTAATTGAGGTTCGATTATTATACCTAATCTCAAAATGTATCGTTTCACCTAAGTATGAATGTAACATCTAATCACCTGTTTTAATCACAAATTGTTTTCTAAAATTAAATAATATCTCCAAGCATTATAATGGGTACTAAGAAGTTAAGCAATAAATCCAATATTGTTTAGCCTATTTCTAAATTGCTAAAACCACCTTAAGAATAGGAAAAAGACCACTTTTATAAAATGGTCTAAATATCCCGCTATCCATTTGGCTAAAAGAATTTCTTACGGTCTCTTTCCTCTTTTAACAACTCGACTGCTTCTCTAAAACGCTGGGAATGAACGACCTCTCTTTCTCTTAAAAATCTTAAGGAGTCATTTAAATCTGGATCATCCGAAATGTCAATTAACCATTGATATGTTGCCCGAGCTTTTTCTTCAGCAGCAATATCCTCATATAAATCAGCAATTGGGTCCCCTTTTGCCTGAATATATGTAGCTGTAAAGGGAGCTCCTGCTGCATTGTGATAAAATAATGCACCGTCGTGATTAACATAATGGTCTCCGAGACCTGCTTTTTCTAATTGTTCTGGAGTGGCATCCTTTGTGAGTTTATAAATCATCGTTGCAATCATCTCAAGATGAGCAAATTCTTCTGTACCAATATCAGTTAGCAGTCCTACTACCTTGTCAGGTATCGTATAACGCTGATTCAAATACCTTAGAGCTGCAGCTAATTCCCCGTCAGCTCCTCCATACTGTTCAATTAAATACTTGGCTAACATAGGATTACAAGTGCTAACCTTTACAGGATATTGTAGTTTCTTTTCATAAACCCACATTTTTGCAAACTCCTTCCTGTTGTTATACTTGCCATGGCCAAGGGGTACTATTCCAACTCCATTGATTTGAATTATTTAGACTCCCTTGCTGAAGCGGTCCAAATTTCTCTTCAAATTTTTGCTTGACTTGTTTGCTATATTGAGCAAATTGATTATATTGATAAATCGCTTGTTGATCATTGGGATGTGTATCAAGATAGAGCGTTAACTCCACCAATACAAAATCAACAGTCTGTATCTCTTCCATCAATTGGTAGTATTCTTGAGGTAAGGTTTTTGACACAATTTTTACCCCCTTTTCTTCTTGTAAGGATTTTCATAATAGTCATATAAAGCAGGCCATAAAGTTCCTCTTTTTAAAGCCTCACGGGGAGTAAATTGCTGGAGATTTGGTGGTTGAAATCCTAAATATAAATGAGGAGGAGTACTGTAATATTTTCTTCCAATCGGTGGACATGGGTCAAACGGGCTGTGAAATGGCTTGTATGACTTCATCTTCGTAAAAGTTTTTGAAATATTATTCATACGTTATTAACACCTCACTTTCATCATTAAATTATATGTAATAGATTCTTACTAATTCCATAAGGATAAAGGGACATGTTTAAATACATAAAAAAACCGGGACAAGGTACCTGTCCCGATTATCTCCATTCCAATTTAGCAACTGCCTCACAATGCGTCGTATGTGGAAACATATCAACCGGTTGCACTTCAACCGTGCGATATCCCCCATCTTCTAAAATTCGCAAGTCTCGTGCCAGTGTCGCTGGATTGCATGAAACATAAACTACTTTCTTTGGCTTCATATCAATAATGGTATTGAGCAGTGCTTCATCACAGCCTTTACGAGGTGGATCCACTACTAACACATCAGCCGTAATTCCTTGTTTATACCAGTTAGGAATAACCGTTTCAGCTTCTCCCACTTCGAATTCAACATTGTTAATATCGTTTAATTCCGCATTTCTTTTCGCATCCTCAATGGCTTCAGGTACTATTTCTACACCGTACACTTTTTTCGCTTTCTGAGCTAAAAATAGCGAAATGGTTCCAATTCCGCAATAAGCGTCGATTACCGATTCTTCCCCCGTCAATTCCGCGTATTCTAATGCTGTATCGTACAATACTTTCGTCTGCTCAGGATTCACTTGGTAAAATGAACGAGATGAAATCGCAAATTTTACATTCCCAATTAGGTCATAGATGACTTCTTCACCCCAAAGAACCTTTGTAACGTCTCCTAGGATGACATTGGTCTTTTTCGAATTCACGTTTTGTATAATTGACTTTACACCTGGAATGCGGTTATAAATCTCTTCAACTAATTTCTCTTCATGAGGAAGATCATTGGTCCTTGTTACGATCACGACCATCACTTCACCTGTTACCATTCCATGACGAGCCATAATATGCCTAATGACCCCTTTATGACGCTCCTCATTGTAAGCTGAGATCCCGTAGCGTTCACAAATCTCTCTAACCGTTTGAACTACTTGGTCATTAATTTCTTGTTGTATTAAACACTCTTTCATATCAATGATTTCATGGCTGCGTTTTTGATAGAATCCAGCAACTAATCCACCTTCTCGGTCAGCCACAGGAACTTGAGCTTTATTTCGGTAGCGCCAAGGATTATCCATTCCAAGTACAGGATGGACTTTTACCTTTTCAAGCTTTCCAATCCTTGTTAACACTTCACGTACTTGTTTTTCCTTAGCCTTCAACTGACCCTCATAGCTTAAATGCTGAAGCTGACAGCCTCCACATTCCTTGTAAATCGGACATTTGGCTTCGACTCTGTCTGGGCTCTTTTCATATAACTCCATTAAGCGCCCAAAGCCATAACCTTTATTAGCTTTGATGACCTTAATTTTTGCTTTTTCTCCCGGTAATCCATTTGGAACAAAAATAGGATATCCTTCTACTTTTGCTACACCCGCTCCATCATGAGTTAAATCTTCAAAAACTACATCTATGTAATCATTTTTTTGTACAGGTAATGTTCTGTTCATTTATTTCTTCCTTTTCCTCTAGAATTCCGTAAGCTTTTTAACTAGCAAGATTGTATCATACTTCCTGGGCAATTACGAAATGGGCATTTAATGTTAAATTATTATGGGGTCAGTTCCTCTTTAATTAACTTAAAAGGAACTGACCCCATAATTTCTAGCTTTCCATTTGTTGCTTTGAATGACTCCATCCATCTGGTGGACGATCTTCATCTCTAATTTCATCAATAGGCACAAATACTTCAAGATGATGGTAGAGGTTAACGAATTCTGCAGGAAGTAAACCTCCGAACTCTCCATCTAAATTCAGCTGTACCTTTTCTTTAGACTGAACTTTAATACGATTTGCTTTTGTATATATTAAATGTGGATCATTAATATGTTCTCCTCGAACAGCAAGTGTCGCTATACGAATAAACTCAGCCAAGTTAGTCTTTTTCAAAATTAATAACGAGAATAAACCATCGTTAATGGAAGAATCCGGAGCAAGTTTTTCAAACCCGCCTACTGAGTTAGTTAACCCAACTAGAAAGAGCATGACTTCCCCTTCAAAAAGCTTCCCATCGTACTCAATGCTAACTTCTGTTGCACGAATAGAAGGCAGCATTTCCATCCCTTTTAGATAGTATGCAAGTTGGCCAAGCATGGTCTTTAACTTACTAGGCACCTCATACGTTAACTCGGTTAATCGTCCTCCACCAGCTATATTAATGAAGTATTTATCATTTATGCGTCCAATATCAACCGGGATTGTATCTCCCTTAACAATTATATCTGCGGCAGCTTCAATATCTCTTGGTATATGAAGGGCTCTTGCAAAGTCATTCGTTGTACCTACTGGAATTACACCAAGCTTTGGACGATATTCTTGCTCCGCTAGTCCGTTGACCACTTCATTAATGGTTCCATCTCCACCTGCAGCTACCACTAGGTCATATCTTCTTTCTACCGCGATACGGGCAGCATTAATAGCATCTCCTGCACCTGTAGTTGCATGACAAGAAGTTTCAAAGCCTGCCAACTCTAATTTCTGTAATACTTCCGGCAAATGTTTCTTAAAAATTTCACGACCGGAAGTTGGGTTATAAATAATCCTAGCTCTTTTCATATCCCTCATCCTACTTTATTAATTACTTTTTTCTATTCTATGTATCAATGCGGTAACTTCGAATATCTATACCACAATTAATTAAAAATCTAACTTGCTTTTTCCAAAAATAATATCTCTATACCATCATTTAACATCATATATTAAAATGAGGCGAACTGGCAATTTTATATCGTAAATACCCTTGTTTTTTCCAATTATAAAAACAACGAAAATTCTTAGTCATCTTATACTAAGAATTTTCTATCTTGTTTAATTAAGTTTATTTAGACTAACTGTATAAGCATTCCCAATATTTATATAATGAATCCCTTTTCCCATTTTTAGACTTGCTTTTTTAAATCCCGATTGGTGTTCTACATAGCCCTCTTCTTCACTAGCAACAGAATTCTTTTCTTCTGTTACCTTCCAGTCATCTTGCTGACCCACTAACTCTTGGACACGATTAACAGTAACGTTCACATGGCTCTCTTTTTCTAAAATAAGAGATACATTTGAAGCTTGATCTAAGCTCCAGTCACTCATTAATGTTCTAGGCTTCATCGTGATTGCATTATCGTTCCCTATAACTTCCACCTTTAAATTTGAAGGAACTAAAATCGTCGCTGACATCGTTGTGTAGTGATTAAAGGGACCCACGTTTGTAGGTAAACCTTTCACACTTACATATAACGTATCTCCCTTTTTTTGAGTAGAAACATAATCAGTTGTATTTTCTATCAAACCTTTTTTTCCAACCGATTGTGTACGATATGTTCCAAACATTGACACCTCATTCCCGCTTGTACCTTCTATTGTAATAGGATAGCGGTCCGTATTTAAAACCAATCGCTTTACATCTTTGTTAATGGCTTCAGTCATTTCAGGGAGTTCAAATGTACGCTCCTCTTGATTTAGCATTGTTTTTACCTGGTCCATTACTCCGATTGAGCTCAGGATAGCAAAACCAATTCCAGCCGTCCCTAAAATTCCTACAAATATAATACTTAAAAAGTCATATTTCAAAAAAGGTTTTTCATCTTTAGATAGAAACAAGAAAACTAGTATTTCAATACCTAAAACAATTAATATCGCTGGCCACCAAGACATCATAATGTGAAATGGATTTAAACCGAACATCTGAGATAATAAAAGAAATACCCCAAGTAATAATAGTGAAGCACCCATGGAAATCGTACCAACACGCCATGTCCTCATGACTCTCCCACCTCTCTATTTCTATTAAGTCATTTTAAACTTGTTCAACTTTCTTCTCTTTCTTCCCTTTTAATAATTTAATCCCACCTGCAATAAATAATATGGACACGATTGCCGTTTGGAAATAACGGTCAAACCAATATCTTAAATCTATATCTATCATTGTATATAGCATCGGAGAGACTGCAGGAATAATGATGTTTGTTGTCATGTAATACAAGCCCAGTAAAATAAGGCCAATCCCCACCCATTTTTGTTGATTAATCAGATACTCAATAATGGGTTTGTCTTCCATTGACTCTTCGCCGTGCTTAGTCGCCCGTTGTAACCCATCAAAAAAGCTGTAGAACCAAATAATTGGAATCAGAAATAAGAAAATCCCAAGTCGTAATATATCTAGAATATAGATAGAAAATAGAAATGCTGCCATAAGTTGAATTCCACGTCGTTGGTACCCTAAATAAAGATGCCCAGCGCCAGGGAACATAGATAGAAAAGTGGCTATAGACTTACTTTTCTTTCCATCTTCTCTTCTCATTTCAAAGTCTTCTAGCAAACTCCGATCCACTAACACTTCTCCACGCGACTTTTTATTTAACTGTTGCATGGCGTCAAAGAAACCGTAAAACCAAATTACCGGTAAAATGGCTAGGAAAATTAAGAATTCTTCTCTATGAGTTAAAACAGCCACAAAGAAAACCATGACTCCTAATCCTAAAAAAGAAGCTAAAATGGTCATCCCTCTATTCATTAACCCAAGCTGAAAATGGCCCACCCCCGGAATGAATGAAAGGATAATCGTAAAAAATCGCTCCGATTCTTCAGATGGATTTTTTGGCTGTAAATTTTCTTTATCTGGGCCTCCATACAACTTAGAGGCTGTTATAGCTGTATCAACTAAGTTGACAATATATAAAAGGATTCCTATAAACACACATAAAAATGCTAAATCATGCTCCCAATTTGCTGCTAATAAAAGGGATAGCAAAACCAATCCTATTTCTGCACCTAAATATATAACTCCACGCAACGTTTTTCTTAAATAAAGTAATCCTATCCCAGGAATAAATCCTAATAGAAAGGCTATTATTGGATTTTTCTGCATTACTTACCCGCCTCCTTATTCATTGTGTCGAATGTATCCATCCAAGCAAACGTTTTATCTACAATTCCTTTTGTAACGGAATTTTTTTCTTCTATAGCAACTGGATTTTGTATGGTTCCAACATAACTTGTAATCGATTGGAACACACCTGTTATCATTAATAAGATGGTCATTGCTGCAGCTAATGTATAGTGAAAAATGGCCCTTTGGTGGAAAGGAACTTTTTTAACATTTGGGTGTAGTTTCTCGGATTTATTACTTTCTTCTATTCGGGCCATAATTGTGTTTGTAAAATCAGCTTCATTAGAAAGTACAGGTAGAAATTCCTCTTGTTCAGCCACTACTTGAAAATATAGGTCCAAGCATTGGTCACAACTGTATAAATGCTCTTCATACACCTCGCGGACTTTTTCATCTAAATCATCGTTTACGTATGCTTTCCACTGTTCCAATTGATAATGACTCATGAAAAATCGTCCTCCTTCCAATGCTTTTTCATCCAGTTTCTTGCCCGATATAGTTTTGTTTCAACCGTCTTTACTTGAACATGTTGTTCATTAGCAATTTGCTGATAGCTTTTTTCCGCTATGTAAAAATCATATATTACATCGCGATAATGATCAGGAAGCTCCCTTAACCTGTTTCTTACAAGAGCTCTTCTTTCTTTCGTTAAAACTTCTGAAACTACTGTTTCTCGCTCCATCATAAAATTATCATACTCTATCTTTTCTACCACATCTTCCTGTCGTCTGTCTTTCTTTCTCTTTATATCAATTGCATGATTAACCGCAATTCGGGTCATCCAAGTCTTTAAGCCTTGATTTTCATACTGAGGGAGAGAGTGATAAATCTTTAAAAACACTTCCTGAGTGGCATCCTCCGCATCCTTTTGATCTCTCAATACCGCAAAAATGGTCCGGAACAAGTCATTGCGATACTTCTCAACCAAAAGCCTAAACGCGTGATCATTTCCGCTCAAAACTTTCTCTATCAACGCTTGATCACTAATCACTCTCTCCCCCTTTCTTTCTGATTTCAACTTAATAGACGTAACTCAACATCAAAACCCCTACACACTTCTGAAAAATTTTAAAAAAAATATTTTTTTTAGATGTCTTTAATGTAGATTTTTTCTTATATTAAATTAGTAATAAAACAAAAAACTCAGCTATAATAACTGAGTTCTCATACTAATTCATATAATTTTAATACATCTTCTGCATTTATCACGGTCGCAAATTCTTTGTTCAGTAAGGCTAATTCTAGATCATGAACTTCTTGTGCACTGAACACTTTCCCATTTAACCCTTTAGTTTCAAAAGCAGCTGTAGCATCTGCCACTAACTTTACATCATAACCATAGTTGCCCGCCATTCTCGTTGTTGTTGAAACACAATGCTGAGTGGTGAGTCCCATGATGACCAGCTCGTGAATTCCTTTATCATCCAAATACTCTTTCAAAGACGTTCCAATAAATGAACTGTTTACACTTTTTTGAAAAACTACCTCATCCTCAATAGGCTCTAAACCTTCTTTAAAAGCATGACCGTAGCTTCCTTTATAAAATAGAGAGTTGGGATTTGAGGAGGTGTGTTGAATATGAATAATGGGCCATTTAGCTAAACGCCAAACTTCTATTAATCTCTTCGCTTGCAACTCAGCCTCCAAGTTATTTCTATTACCCCAAGAAGAATCTTCAAACGCTTTTTGTATATCTACTAAAATAATGGCTGGTTTCATCTTCTTTAGTCCTCCTTATAAACTACAAAAATCATATAAATCTAGACTAACTATTATTTTTTGAAATCCGTCAAATAAATTAATTATCGCTAACAGTTCAACCAATTCCTTTTCATCGTAATATTGATTCAATGCTTCAATATCCAGAGAATTCACCTCACGGGGAGAATGCTTATACTTATCAATAAACGCAAATAAAAGCTGTTCCTTCTTTGAAAATAGGGTAAAGTCCCCCATTTTCATGGAATGTGTGATTTTTTCATTAAGCTCACTATTTTCAATGTAAGATAGGCTCATGCAAGTCGCACATCCATTTTTATTTGCTAAGTATAAACGAACTTTCTCTTTTTCTTCCTTACAAATACTCGTGTTATTCCAAAGGTGTTCATACAACTCATCGTAATACTTTTTTAGTATGGGATTATAGTTGAGGGCCTTTTCAAAATTTGTGGTTCCCTCTGTCGTTAATTGAATTCTTGCCATTTTCTTCCCTCCTCTTTCTATATATAATAATAGAATGTACATTCCAACAACTGAATGATATTTGAAACTAAAATAAGCATATTCACATTTCATTTGAAATTTATTTTTATAAGGAGGGTTTTCATTTGATAATTGATGAAATTGATAAGAGTATATTGAAGGAATTGATTCAAGATGGAAGACAATCTATGAGAGAATTAGCTAAAAAAGTGAACCTTTCAGCTCCATCGGTCACAGAACGAGTTCGTAAACTAGAAAGTGAGGGTGTGATAAAAGGATACTCCGTTGAAATTGACTACGGTAAGCTTGGATTAGGAATTGAGTGTTTCGTAGAAGTAACTTTAAGACAAGGAGAATATGAAAAGTTCCGAAAAAAAATTGCGGATCACCCTCACGCTGAATTTTGCTACCGAATAGCTGGACAAGCATGTTACATTGTAAAGCTCCGATTGAAGAACTTCCAACAAATTGAAGGCTTTATTAATGAAATTACTTCGTACGCTGGAACCGTCACACATATTGCCCTTTCGGAGATTAAGACTAATAGTATTTTCATAGACATAGAGTAAGGAACAAAAGCGCAAGCGCCACGGTTAGCGACGTATGGACTGGAGCGCCTCGACTGAGATAAAGGAAACACGAAGAGCGTGAGCGATTCGATGTTGACTTATCGTAGGGAGAGGAGCGAAGTCCACTAGTCGCTGGGCGCTGGAGCTAGACGTGGACAAAATAAACTGTAATAGTTTTCCACAATACGAAAATTATATAGTTTCCTAAAGCACAAAAAACGGCAGGATCGACTGCCGTTTTACTTTTTCACCTGCATATTTAATATTACGATAGTACAAAGATGCGGAATGACATGTATGTGATGTGGACTATATTGACTATTCAACACGGTACTTAGCTCAGCTAGCAATAGGTTTCGTTTCGATACATCCATACTTGCTATAAAAGAAAGTGATGCCACACGATCTACCCATTGTTCATTTGTAAAAGATACCTCGTAGTCTAATTTATAGAAATCTTGAAGGTCGAAACCGTTCATAGACCATTCTTCAAACCATTCAACCGGGAAACCATTCATTCTTTGTTTCGAATCTGCTTTTGACCCAGCAGGCTTTATTTCGCTAACATACTGCTTTATAACACTAAACGTTGTAGATACCACTTCATGATCAGGCACAAAACCTGAATCGGCTACTATTAATCTCCCTTTATCTTTCAGAATTCTTTTAATCTCAGTTATGCTTTCCTGGCGTATAAACCAATGCCACGCCCTCATAACAGTAACCATGTCAAACTCATTAGATGGTAATTGAGTGTTCTCTGCAGTTCCTAATTGATAAGGGACGGATAAGAATTTACGTTCATTTATTTTTTTTGCTTCCTCTAACAGTTCTTGGGATGGCTCTACTCCAACCACTTCGGCCTTTCGAAGTTTCAACTTCCTAGTAAGTGCACCTGTCCCACATGCTAAATCCGCTACCTTTTTTCCTTCAAATGAAACATTCCTTATTTGTAAGCTCTCAAAAAGGATAGCCGGAATATCGTCTCGTGACCTTGCATAGTTTTCTGCCACTTTCCCAAAATCAGATTTCAACATTACATCTCACATCCAAATTATCAAAATATTAGGAATACAGAACCCAACCAACACTATTATATGGTAAAATTATCATGATGACAAATGTGGATATACTACTCTAATAAACTACTAAATCGTTTCTTTCCATTTTCATCTGTCACTTTATTATTTATTATAGATTTTATGTAAGTTGTCCATTTTGTTTGTCGTAATTATTCTATTTGCACATATAATAGAACAAAAGATTCTCTGATAAAGGATGATACAATGGTTTGGTTGCTCTTAATTGCTTCTTATTTAATTGGCTCTTTTCCGACTGCTCTCATCGTCGGGAAATTAGTATTTAGAATAGACATTCGAGATCACGGCAGTCAGAATCCGGGAGCTACTAACACTTTACGTGTACTCGGGAAAAAAGCCGCTATAGTCGTCTTGATTTTCGACGTAGGTAAAGGAGCATTAGCTTCTTCCCTACCTTACTTTTTAAACATAGATGTTAATCCGCTTTATATTGGTTTATTAGCCGTTATCGGTCATTGTTTCCCTATTTTCGCAAACTTTAGAGGTGGTAAGGCCATTGCTACTACTGCAGGAGTTTTACTAGTAGCCAATCCATCGATGTTTTTAATAGCTTATATCACTTTTTTTCTTGTCATATTCATATCCAAATATGTATTCTTTGGATCCATTTCTGTTGGTGTTTCATTATTAATTTATTCCCTTTTCCGTTCAGGGAAAGAAGAAGAAATGATCTTTTCGATCTTTATATTGTTTTTACTCTTTCTTCATCGTTCGAACATACGAAATTTCATTTTAGAAATAGAGCCAAAGATTAATGATAAGAATTTAAAAAATGACCGGATTAATTTTTAGTCAATATTAACGTAATAGCATACTAAAAGCTGCATCCTTCTAGGAGGATGCAGCTTTTTAGCGCTTAAATATTTTCGATTTTAACGTCCATTCTAATCTTCTTACCCATTCATTTTGTACTTCAAAAGGAGCACTCTCCACCTTTTGAAGTACTTTCCAAACCTTATACACACTATAAGCTCTTAATAAACTTAAATCTAACGAAATAGTACTAACCTCCAAGTAATGCTTTAAAAATACTTCACATAACTCAGGGGCATGGTCTGGATAGTGTAAATGAGTAAACCAGAATACCCAACTAATATCATTCAATGGATTTCCCCACTCAGCCCATTCCCAATCTAAGACGGTTAATCCGTCCTCTTTTGAAAATAACACATTATGTATTCCAAAATCTCCATGAGTAAGAACCCACTCGTTTTTGTCGTCATAGATTTTTGATAAAATCTTTTGGGATTGTTCTATTAGCTCAGCTGGCACAAAGTTTAAATTTAGATTTAGGCTCTGTTCGTTGCTTTCCTTAATACCTAATCCCCCGGAATACTTAATCGTATGGATGTCACCAGCTAACACTTCTCCTAATGTTTGATATAAATTTGTTACTAACTCTACTTCACCTTGATCAAGTAAAACTTGCCCATTCGTCCCTTTTCTATATTGCATGACACTAATACATTCATTACTACATTCAATCAAATCATAAAACTTTGGTGTTATATTAGTGTCCTCCAATCTTTGAAGGCATCGTGTTTCATTTGTGAAATCAGAATTATTTTTAGAAACCACCTTCGCAACACGAAGAGGCTCTATCCCTTCCAAAAGAAAAGTTTCGTTCGTATATCCCCCAGTTAGTCGAACAGATGTAAAACTTCCATACCTACTTGTTAATTCTTTAATAATTAATGGATTCAAAATCATACACCTTAGTTATTTGTAGTTGTCAACTTATTAATAATACTAACGGCCACTTCATGCCATAAGCTTTCGTCTTCTTGGAAGGCTGTTGTTAGCTTTTTATACATGGCCATTTGTTGTTCCTTGAATTCAGGAGCATCCGCTTCAGGGAGTTCGGATCTTAATGATTGTACCAATTGTTGAATCTTATCCGCTCTCGGTCCCCAAACAGCCTTTTCTTTTCCTTCATTGTCTAGAAAAATATAAATTGGGATCGCTCTAGATGTACCATTTGTTAGATATTGATCCATCAACTCTAAATTTTGATCTCTAAGTAAAAAGCGCACATCAAAATTACAAGCTTCAGCAATTTTCAATAATATAGGATTGTTAACCATGGCATCTCCGCACCAATCTTCCGTTAACGCAATCACTTTATAATTTTTACTTTTCAACCCCTCAAGTTGCTCTAACTCCGACGAATGTAATTCAAAACGATCATAAATGGTGTTCATTTCCTTTTGATTAACTTGCATGCCATTGCTATATTCTTCAATTGTTAACCCTTTATCAAACCAATTTAGTAAAGTCATGTTCTCTCACTCCTCATCTACTATATATTCACTATTTTATCTCAACTATAAAGTTTGTTAAAATTTTTTAACTGATTCTATTTAGACTATCTTAATACAAAGTAATATTTATACATAAAACACATGTTAAAGATAAGATAATACTATTTTGATACTAAAAAAGGTAATTAAATATTTTAAAATTTGCGAAAACTTTTTGTCGTGTCTTGTCAAAATAGATGATAAAATACTAATATATTATTGCTGTACTTATTCTAATATTATACTATGCGATTAGTTCAAACTAATAAAAACTCAAAATATCGCATAAATAATAATAAAAGATACAGCTGTCTTACATTACTTCGGACAGAGGGGGAAATTTATGTCAAACGATGTTTATCAACTAATTGCTATAGGCATATATATGGCCGTAATGTTATTTATCGGCTGGTACTCCTATAGAAAAACAACCAATCTAACAGACTATATGCTTGGTGGGCGTTCTCTAGGTCCTGCCGTTACTGCGCTAAGTGCTGGAGCATCAGACATGAGTGGTTGGCTACTAATGGGATTACCTGGGGGTATATATGTAAGCGGTTTAGCAGATGCTTGGATCGCAATCGGTTTAACGATTGGTGCCTATTTAAACTGGATCTTTGTTGCTCCACGTTTACGTTCATACACTCAAGTAGCAAATGACTCCATCACAATTCCAAGTTATCTAGAGAATCGTTTTAAAGACAACACCAAACTAATCCGTATTGTTTCAGGTATTGTTATTCTAGTATTCTTTACTTTTTACGTATCATCTGGGATGGTTTCTGGTGCTGTATTCTTTGAAAACTCTTTCGATGTAGACTACCGTACTGGCCTACTAATTGTAGCTGCTGTTGTTGTTGCTTATACATTATTTGGAGGATTCTTAGCGGTTAGTTACACAGACTTTATCCAAGGTCTAATGATGTTCATCGCACTATTACTTGTTCCTGCTATTGCTATTTTTAAAACTGGTGGTCCTGCAGAAACGTTTGAAACGATTCGTATGGTGGATCCAAATTTATTAGACTTCTTTAAAGGAACTACATTTGTAGGGATTGTATCAGCTATGGCTTGGGGACTTGGTTACTTCGGTCAGCCTCACATCATTGTTCGTTTTATGGCCATTACTTCTGTAAAAGAAATTAAAAGTGCACGTCGCATTGGGATGGGCTGGATGATTTTCACACTACTTGGTACTATTTTTACAGCTTTAATTGGGATTGCTTTCTTCCAACAAAATACTCAGTATACGTTAAATAATCCTGAAGCTATCTTTTTACAATTAGGACAAATCTTATTCCACCCAATCGTAGCCGGCTTCTTACTTGCTGCTGTACTTGCTGCGATTATGAGCACGATTTCATCACAATTAATCGTAACTTCAAGTGCTCTTATTGAAGACTTATATAAAGTTGTTTTCCGTAAAGACGGCACAGATAAGGAATATGTATTCTTAGGTCGTATGGCTGTATTAGCTGTTGCTGTTCTTGCAGGCGCATTAGCATTCGACCAAGACAATACAATTTTAAGCCTTGTGGCATATGCATGGGCAGGGTTCGGAGCATCATTTGGCCCCGTCATTATCCTGAGCTTATTCTGGCGAAAAATGACTACTTGGGGAGCTGTAACTGGAATGATTTCTGGTGCACTTACCGTTATCATTTGGAAAAACGTTGGCCTAGGCGCTACTTTATACGAAATCGTACCTGGTTTTGCTATTAACTTCATTATTGCAGTCCTAGTTAGTATCATCACTTACAGACGTAACGAGCAAATTGAGAAAGAATTTGATGAAAGCTTGAAATTATTAAAGCAATAATAAGATGAACAGCCTCCTACTATTAGGAGGCTATTTTTCTCTAGCAGACAGCGGAACATTATGATCGCTTAATGTTTCATAAAACGGTCTTCTTTTAGTAACCCAGTCACCACCGCTTAAAGGAAACTGAAAGGATTGCCCCTCTTTTAAAATAAATTCCAAACCAACTGGTGACCCACCCTTATTAACCTGTACAACCTCCTTCATGTCTCCCCAAGAATAACTTACAGTTCTATTTATAGAAAAAGTAGGGTTAACATGAAGCCCGTTCTGATCAACGTATTGATAATTATCAAATGAAAAAAATAACATTAACCCTGACAAACCTAAAAGCGGAATAGAGAGGAAACCTATCACCACTTTCTTTCCTTTACTCAACATATAAAGTATACAGGCAAATATTAAAAAGAGTCCAAAGAGTCCAAGCATAAAAACAAAAATGGCAATTCTAGAGGTACTAAAGAGAATAAAATAATTCGGTTGGAAATAAAAAAGCTGCACTACATTGACAATCACAATACTTAAGGGAACTCCACCTAGTAGATAAATTAGAAACAAACTAAAAATTTTTGCTTTTAGACTTTGCTCAAATTCTCTCTTTATAACAGCCATAATAACTCCCCCATAGTACATTATTTACCAAATATACGAGTGAGTTTTTCTAAAAGTTTCGTGGATTACATTTTTTGTATATACTTTTTTCTGACCATTTCCTTTCCTTTTTGCGTATTCGACAAAAAGAAAATGTATAATGCTGATTATTACTATCTTTTCCTGGGAAATGTTTGGGGAGATTGTCGAAGTTATGCTTGGTTTTGGAAAAAATACACATTTGATTCATTCGAATATATGTAGTAATATACTAATACAAGCTGCGTTGTTCGTAGTCATAGAAAGTTTTAACCTTTAAACTGTAATAGGGAGTTTTAAATCAAAGCAAGAATGACAGGCCTTCGTCTATACGACAAGGAGGACATGCAGGACAGCTTTTGCGAACACCCACTTTGAGGAGTGGTGGTTTAAAACTTTTCTATCTCTCAAATACGGCAAAGGCGGCTCTAATATTTTAATGCCAAACCAGTTTCCTTTCGGAGGCTGGTTTTTTGTTCTTTCTAATTAGTTCATACTTCACCCGTCATCCATTCCCAAGCAAATATCATCGATTTGAACACAGATATCATCGAATTCGGCTAAGATATCATCGCTTTCGTTACATATACCATCGAAAATCCGGAAATATCATTTTTTCGACAAAAACCTACACTGTTTCAAAAAATAAGAGCCTATCAACTAAAAAGAGTTGATAGGCTCGATTTGCTTATCTACATTATCGCTTCTGAATTTCCTGCTGCAATAATTTATTCACCATTGGTGGGTTAGCCTGTCCTTTTGTTGCTTTCATAATTTGCCCAACAAGGAAGCCAATTGCTTTGTCTTTTCCAGCTTTAAAATCCTCTATTGATTGTGGATTAGCATCTAGTATCTCTGCAATGACCTTTAATAAAGTACCCTCATCAGAGATTTGAACAAGACCTTTTTCTTTTACAATCTTTTCCGCTTCTCCGCCGTTTTCGATTAATTCTTTAAATACTTTTTTAGCAATCTTAGATGAGATGGTTCCGTTTTCGATTAACTTAATCATACCAGCAAGACCTTCTGGTGTTAACGCTACTTCATGTAACTCTTTTTGTTCAGCATTTAAGTATGCAGACACTTCTCCCATGATCCAGTTTGAAGCTTGCTTTGCCTCTCCACCAGCAGTTACTACCGCTTCAAAGAAATCTGCTGTTTCTTTCGTTACAGTTAATACAGCTGCATCATATGGAGGTAAGCCTAATTCTTCAACATAGCGTTTTTTTCTAGAATCCGGAAGCTCAGGAATCTCAGCACGTATTCTAGCCTTCCACTCATCATCAATATATAAATCAGGAAGGTCTGGTTCTGGGAAATAACGATAATCATCCGAACCTTCTTTTACACGCATCAGAACGGTCGTATTCGTTGCTTCATCATATCGTCTAGTTTCTTGCTCAATCTTTCCACCAGATAATAGTACTTTCTCTTGGCGCTTTTCTTCAAACTCAATACCCTTACGAACAAAGTTAAATGAGTTTAAGTTTTTTAATTCTGTTTTTGTTCCGAATTCCTCTTGGCCGATTGGACGGATAGAGATATTAGCATCACAACGTAATGAACCTTCTTCCATTTTACAATCAGAAACACCTGTATACTGAATAATCGATTTTAATTTCTCTAAATAAGCATAAGCCTCGTTAGCCGTACGAATATCTGGTTCAGAAACAATCTCAATTAATGGAGTTCCTTGACGGTTATAATCACATAATGAGTAGCCCTTCTCATGATTTAATTTCCCAGCGTCTTCTTCAAGATGGATACGTGTAATTCCGATTCTCTTTTTATAACCATCCACTTCAATCTCAATCCAGCCATTTTCTCCAATAGGCTTGTCAAACTGGGAAATCTGATAGGCCTTTGGATTGTCCGGATAAAAATAGTTTTTTCGATCAAACTTTGTATCTGTTGCTACTTCACAGTTCAATGCCATACAAGCTTTCATTCCGTACTCAACCACTTTTTTGTTTAGAACAGGTAAAACTCCTGGGTAACCTAGGTCGATAACACTTGTATTTGAATTAGGCTCAGCACCAAAATGGTTTGGACTCGCCGAGAATATTTTAGAA
This sequence comes from Robertmurraya mangrovi, assembly GCF_034427655.1. Lineage (NCBI taxonomy): Bacteria > Bacillati > Bacillota > Bacilli > Caryophanales > Bacillaceae > Robertmurraya > Robertmurraya mangrovi. Next base: position 5,172 of record NZ_JAXOFX010000015.1, on the reverse strand, counting down.
TCCGTTTTTAATTCTACGTGGACTTCAAGCCCAATAATCGTTTCAAAGTTCATTCTTCTCACCCCTTACAGTTGTGGTCTTTGTTTATGGAAATCTGTAGCTTGTTCGAAAGCATGTGCTACACGATAGATTGTACTTTCATCATAATGTTTACCGATAATTTGTAAGCCAAGTGGTAAACCATTATCAAATCCACAAGGAATGGAAATAGCAGGTACACCAGCTAAGTTAACGGGAATCGTTAATAAGTCATTTGCATACATCGTTAATGGATCGCTTGTCTTCTCCCCTAACTTGAAAGCAGGAGTAGGACTCGTCGGCCCAATGATAACATCATATTTTTCAAATACATCATCAAAGTCTTTTTTGATTAAAGTACGAGCTCTCTGTGCTTTTTTATAATGAGCATCATAATATCCCGAACTTAACGCGAATGTCCCTAGCATAATACGTCGTTTTACTTCTTCACCGAAACCTTCTTCTCTCGTCTTTTTATATAGCTCAAGTAAATTATTAGCATTCGGTGTGCGGTATCCGTATCTAATTCCATCGAAACGGGCTAGGTTAGCTGAAGCTTCAGATGAAGATAAAATATAATAAGTTGGTAAGGCATATTTAGAATGAGGTAAAGAAACCTCTTCCCAAGATGCACCTAATTTTTCTAGAATTTTTAGCGCATCTAAAACCGATTGACGAACTTCTTCGTTAATTCCTTCGCCTAAATATTCCTTTGGTACAGCAATTTTTAAACCTTTAACATCACCGGTTAATGCCTCAGCAAAATTAGGCACGGCCACATTTGCAGAAGTTGAATCCATTGGATCTAGTCCTGAAATGGCTTGAAGTAGGTAAGCATTATCCTCTACATTTCGAGTAATCGGTCCAATTTGATCTAAAGATGAAGCAAAAGCAATTAATCCAAAGCGAGAAACACGTCCATATGTTGGCTTTAATCCAACTACTCCACAAAAGCTAGCTGGTTGACGGATAGATCCACCTGTATCTGAACCAAGAGAGAATGGTACTTCTCCAGCAGCAACAGATGCAGCGGATCCACCTGAAGATCCACCAGGTACCGTATCAAGATTCCAAGGATTTTTTGTTTTTACGAACCCTGAATTTTCTGTAGAGGATCCCATTGCAAACTCGTCCATATTTAACTTTCCGATCGTTATGGTTTCCGCATTATGTAATTTTTGAACGACAGTTGCGTCATAAATAGGATCAAAGTTTCCTAGAATTTTACTAGCTGCCGTTGTTCGAAGATTTTTTGTAACGATATTGTCCTTAACCCCGATAGGCATACCAAACAGCAATCCTTTAGACTCATCTGTACCTAATTTTTCGTCTAATTTTTTTGCTGTGCTACGAGCTCTTTCTTCATCTAATGTTAAAAAAGCTTGTACTTGATCTTCTACTTCACTTATACGCTTATATGATTCTTCTACTAAGTCCGAAACGGTTAATTCTTTTTTATGTAAAAGTAAATGAATGTCTGATAACTTATGCTCAAATAAACTCATTTCTTCCCCTCCTTACTCAATAATAGATGGAACTTTTATTTGTCCATCTTGATGTTCTGGTGCATTTTTAAGAACATCTTCTTTAGGTAATCCTTTTTGCGGAATATCATCACGTAGTACATTTTTAATTTCCAATACATGGGACATAGGCTCTACGTTATCCGTATCTAGCTCATTTAGTTGTTCAACGAATGTGATAATAGCATCTAACTGTTTTTGAAACTTCTCTGCCTCTTCTTCTGTAATACCAAGTCTAGCCAAGTGAGCAACATGCTTCACTTCTTCAATTGAAATCCTTGACATAACGTCACCTCCAAAAGTTCGAACAATCACACAATAATAAGGATAATCATATCAAAATTTACCGCTTTAAAGCAATCTTCTTCACAATTTCTACTTTAACTCAAGCCATTTCCTTTTCTAAAAATAAAAATAGAACTACCTTTTTCAGATAGCTCTATTTCTTTTCATTTATTTTACTGATTTAATTCTTCCCATTCATGTCTTAATATACCCATGATAATTAAATCGTATCTTTTTCCATCTCGGTACACAAAGGATCTTTTTCTACCCTCTAGCTGGAATCCAACTTTCTCGTAAGCCCTAATTCCACCTTTGTTATAATCGATCACATCTAAGCTGACTCGATCTAAATTTAACTCATGGAATGCATAGCGAAGAATTACCTTTAAGGCATCAGAACCATAGCCTTTATTGCGATTAGATGCTTCTCCTATCCCAATAGCTAAATTTCCGGTACGATTGTTCCACTCTATACCATGGATGGCCGCAAAACCGATTAACTCATCCTCTTCAATCGTTCTCATTCGAAAATAAACTGAATTATGACTAGGCTTTCCTTCGCCCTCAAAGTCTTCCTTACTTTTAGGAAGTGCCATATCTGTATCAACATTGCGAAGATATTCTGCATCTTCTCCCCATTTCACCATGATTGATGCGTCTTCTTCTCTAATTCCTGTTAATTTTACCTTATCACCGTGAAAAAGTTTTTTATTAATGGTAGTCATGTTAAATCTCCTCTATTATATTAGTAGTTTTTTATATTCCTCTAAAACACTAATATCCGTACGCAATGGCTCATCCCCCTTAGTTAGATATATTTTAAATCTTTTATAAAAATCCAACAATAGGAAATCCACAAAAAAAGAGCGACAACATTCTGCCACTCCGTTTACTTATTGGTTTTCCAATGACTATTTATTAAATAACTTTGCAAAAAAACCTTTCTTTTCTGTTTGCTTTGTCTCTATTTTAGGAGGTTTGTTCGTTGATATATAGATATCCTCTTTATCTATGGCATAATCATGTGCAAGAACGAGACCCAGTTCAGAGTTATAGTCTTTATTGGTTACCAAAGTGTACTCTACTCCATATTGATTACAAAGCTTTGTATATTTTGATAAGTACTCATAACTAATGTTTCCGTTTAAGTATAGGTGAGCTTTTGGATTCGCTTTAAGTGCCTCTTCTACTTCCTTAAATACTCCCTCTTTTCTAACCTGAGGTTGAGTCAGTGCAATGACCACTCTTTCACGAATCGTCCCAAGAAACTTCCGCCGCTCATCTGGTTTTGTCTCCTTTTGACCATGAATCCCTTGTTGCAAATAATCATCTATATCTGGATAGGACATGTATAACCCTCCTTCTATTAGCTACTATTATGTATGTACGTTTATATCAAAAGGTGCAATACCCTTTCTAATATTATGACCTTATCGCTTACGTACAGTCCAAAAAATTTCCTCCTCTTCATAAGAAGAGAAGGACAATAAGGAGAAATATGGTGAAAAAATTACAATTCATTGTGCACATTAGGCACGATATGTGAAATCTTCTACTTAGAAGAAGTAAACTGCTCTTCTTCTGTAGAGCCTTTTAAAGCTGTTGTAGAAGATGTACCACCAGTGATAACCATAGAAACTTGGTCAAAGTAACCTGTACCTACTTCTCTTTGGTGTCTAGTAGCTGTGTAGCCATCTTTTTCAGCATCAAACTCAGCTTGTTGAAGCTCAGAGTAAGCTCCCATACCACGAGATTTATATCCTTTAGCAAGTGTAAACATGCTGTAGTTTAATGAATGGAATCCAGCAAGTGTGACGAACTGGAACTTGTAACCCATTTTACCAAGCTCCACTTGGAACTTCTCGATTGTTTCATCATCTAATTTTGCTTTCCAGTTGAATGAAGGAGAACAGTTATAAGCAAGTAATTTACCAGGGAACTTCTCATGGATTGCTTCCGCAAAGCGACGAGCTTCCTCTAAGTTCGGCTCAGATGTTTCACACCAAACTAAATCTGCATATGGCGCATAAGCTAAGCCTCGAGCGATCGCTTGATCAAGACCCGCACGAGTACGGAAGAAGCCTTCAGGTGTACGTTCACCCGTAATAAACTTGTGATCTTCTGGATCAACATCACTAGTAATTAGGTCAGCAGCATCTGCATCCGTACGAGCAATAACTAAAGTTGGTACCCCCATCACGTCAGCAGCTAGGCGAGCTGAAATTAAATTCTTAACCGCTACTTGTGTTGGTAGAAGAACTTTTCCACCTAAGTGTCCACATTTTTTCTCAGAAGATAATTGGTCTTCAAAGTGTACACCTGCTGCACCAGATTTAATCATACCTTTCATTAGTTCGAATACATTTAATTGTCCACCAAATCCAGCTTCCGCATCTGCAACAATTGGTGCGAAATAGTCAATTGAATCATCCCCTTCTAGATGGGCAATTTGATCTGCACGTTGTAAAGCTTGATTAATACGTTCAACCACATTTGGAACACTATTTGCAGGATACAAACTTTGGTCAGGATACATATTTCCAGAAAGGTTTGCATCTGCTGCTACTTGCCAACCACTTAAGTATATAGCTTTCAATCCAGCTTTAACTTGCTGTACCGCTTGGTTACCAGTTAATGCACCTAATGCATTGACAAAGTCTTCTTCATTAACTAGCTTCCAGAGTTTTTCTGCCCCACGTCTAGCTAATGTATATTCGATATCAATAGATCCACGTAATTTAATTACATCCTCCGCTGTATACGGTCTTGTAATACCATTCCAACGTGCATCCATTTCCCAGCTCTCTTTTAATTTTTCTACTCTTTCATTTGTCATTTTGTATTCTCCCTTCGACCTCTCAAAATTTACTTGTTATAATACAACAAACTTTCTATGTAGTGTATTATATAACAGAAAACTGGATAATGTAACCTGTTTTTTAAAAATTTTTAGAAAATTCATTCGACAAAATTCTTTAAACTTAAAAAACGGCTTAATATCAAGCTTTCTAAAATGAAATCCAACTATTACAGACATGCACCAATTACTTTTATATGTGCAAGTCTGTAAAACAGTTATATAACAGACAAAAAATGGAGCTGTCCGATAAGTCCGTATCCTTATTTAAAAATAAACCTTGAAAGTTCCATCTTTATATTGAGCACTCTGATGATTGGAGTGGAAGGCGCGAAGACTCCTGCGGGAGCAGCGGGACAGGCGAGACCCACTGGCTTTGCAAAGTTGTAAATCAATTTGAATTTAAGTAAAAATTTTACATCTATATTTTGCTGTGGGAGCAAAAAAGACAATCTACAAATAAGATTGATATTTGTTCCCTTTTTTTGT